>JASHRP010000475.1 GCA_030037375.1 Bryobacteraceae bacterium
GACAAGATCGGCGGGAACGACGTTCGGCGCGACGCTCACAATCGAGTCCAACTCCACTGGCGCCGGCGTTGGATCGATTTTGTCGAGATAGAACAATTGCGATTGCGCGGACGAACTCTGCGCCTTGTTGCCGGTGACATAGGCGAAGCCGGCGGAGTCGAGCGCCAGGCCCGCAACGGGATCGAAGTAAGTGGAAAACAATAACTGCGTGAGGTCCGCGCTGAATTTGCTGATGAATCCGCCGCCGATGCCGATCTCAAAAGGACTGGCGGTCTGTAAGCTGACATCGGTTTGCTGCGCGCTGCCGGCAATCCAGGGCTCACCAGCGGAATCGACGGCGATGAGCGTTCCGGTCAGACATCCGGGCGCGCCCAGGTAAGTCAAGCCTTCGACGGTGTGCGCCCTCGAATCGAGCTTCAAGACAAACGCATTGCCCTGCGGGACGAACTCGGAAGGACCCATGAAAAATACGGGACAACTCGCGCTGGCTTGGGGCTGGAACGCATTGGGAGAGGATGCCTCAGACAAACCGGTGGTCTGGCCCGTGAGATAAATATTGTCCGACTGATCCAGAGCTAGCGCGCCGAGCGAGGTATATCCCGGACCGCCGATGTACGTCGCATAATTGAGCGCGCCCGATGGACTAAAGCTCGCAAGAAATCCGGCATAGGATGCGCTGCCGAATTGCGGCTGCAATGCGTCGGAAGTTACAGGAAGAGCGGTAGCCAGAGTCGCGCCGGCCACCCATGCGTTTCCGCTCGAATCTAACGCGAGGCTGGCGCCGTTGGTTGCACACCCTCCTCCGAACAAGAGCGAATAGGTGAGCGCGGAGCCTGTTGGAGAGATCCTGGTGACGAATGTCTCGCCGGAGACCGGCGTATCCAGGGATCCGAGATTGTTGCAACCCGTGGAGGGAGGCTCTTGATACGCGTTCGAAGTCACGGGGAAGGTTCCTTCCGTGAATCCGGTTAGCACGGCTGAACCCGTGCTATCCACGGCGATGGCCGCCGCGCCGGTGCGGAGGCAGCACTCAGGCGCCGTGGCGTCGCTTCCGAGCAGCGTGGAGTAAATCAATTGGGAACCGTCCGAACTAATTTTCGCGACAAACACGTCCTTCGACGTGACCAGCTTGGTCTGGTATGCGCCGCTGGTGGTGGGGAAGTTGGGGGAGTTTGTTGCGCCGGTCACATAGACGCTGCCGCTTCCATCCACGGCGATGGCGCTGGGCGTGTCATTTCCGTTTCCACCGAGATAAGTGGAGTACAGAATCGAGCTGCCATCCGGGCTCCACTTGGTGACGAAGACATTCGACTGCGTGGCAGTGCCGATGAGGAGGCGTGAGTCGGCTGACGAGATGAAAATCGCCTGCGGCGTGATGGAATACGGAGGCGAGAGCTGCGTCCAGGTCTGGCCCGTATCGGCGCTCTTATAGAGAAGATTGTTGCCAATCGCCCATACCGTGGAAGGGTTTCTTGGGTCCACTGCAACGCGGCCACCCACGGCTAGCGTGGATAGTACGACGGTAAAAGTCTGGCCACCGTCCGTGCTCCGCTGCAAGCCTTGAGGGTTGATGGCGTACACGAGGCTCGAATTGGCCGGTGAAATTGCCAGGGCTTGGGGATCGTCCACATTGAAAGAGGACACTCCCGGGTTCCAGGTAGTTCCGCCATCCGGAGAGATGAGCAGACCCTGAGCAGAGGCGGCGATCATCAATCCGCCGGATCCAAAGGCGAGCGCGTCAACCGGAGTCATTAGATACAAGGGGGCTATGGGCAGTTGCGCCCACGTCTGGCCGGAATCCTTACTGCGAAAGATGCCCACTGGACTCAGGAAGCTGGCGTAGACGGTTCCGGCATCAGCCGGATCGGCGGCCAGCATCTCGAGGCCGGTCGCGTTGGGGATGGCTGCTGACTGCCAAGTGGCCGCGCCGTTCGTGCTGATGAACACGCCCTGATCGGTCCCGGCGTACAACGTGGTGGCGGAGCCTGCGTCGGCCGCGAGAGTGAATAGATTGCCGGCCAGTCCATTGCCAGAAGACCCGGCGCTGGCAACGGCGGTCCAGGTCGTGCCGCCGTCGACGCTCTTGAAAAAACCGCCGGGCGTCGCGGCATAGACCGTCAGCGGGGCGGACGGAGAGGCCGCGATCGCTAACACGGAAGTCGCGCCAGGAAGCGCAGGAGTGGTGAAGGTTTGTCCGCCGTCGGTGGTGGCAAGAAGCGGCACGCTGCCGAGCTGCGTCTGGAAGGCATTCGCAGTGGCGAGTCCGGGCGTGTTCGTGGAGCCGGTGACGTAAAGATTGCCCTGGGCGTCGCGAGCCAATCCCGCGGCGAGATTCTGGCCATAAGGGGTATCGAAAACGATCTCGGGGTCGATGACCAGAGCGCGGCCTCGAGCGTACGATCCGACTTCGAACCCGGCATGATTCGGGGCGTCGATGCGGAACGCCACTTCGACTGGCCGCTGAATTCCCGCGACCGTCTGATAGGCGGCCGGCTTGGGTTGACGAATCTCGACCGAGCCGGAGCGAAGAACCAGATCGCCATGCTCATCGATGCGTAGGGAGTCGATTCCATCGAAAGCCAATTCGATCCGCGACGGATCGCGGCCGGCGGCGATTTCGAAATCGTATTCGAGATGGGCCTGGTTTCCGTGGAACACCAGGTCGATGCCGGGATAAACCCCGCGCGACGCGACGCGGCTGTAGAGATCGTAAGAGGATCGGATGTTGACGCCAAGTATGTAATTCGCTTTGCCGGGCATTCGGTCGAGCGCTTCAAGTGACGAGTCTGGACTCGCTCCGGCAACGGACATGGTAAGGACATGGCCGCTCAAATTCAGGGTCGCGGTGTGCGGGGAGACGAACAAGGCATATCCAGGACCTTGCGAGACATACGAGCCGCCTCGCGCTTCGAACGCGAGCGCAGGAGGTTTAGCGGCGACGCTACTGCTGGCGGCAAAACAAGAGAGGGAGATAAACGCAGGAATGAGAACGCGCACAACTTTACTCCAGGTGTGACGCGGTGGCGAACGTGACTATTTTACCAGGGTTGAAGCCGGCTACTCGCCCGGCAAGCGGCTCACTTCTTCTCGGGCGGAACGATTTCCCCGAAGCTAATCGCCGAATGGACGTCGCTTTGAGAATCCGCTTCTCCGAAAGCCACAGCGGATTGAGCCGAGTAAATGCGGTAGTCTTGGTACTCGGCCGTGATACTAAGCCCCGGGCCCTCGCGAAGGATTGGTGAACGGGTTCCGGGAGAGTCGATTATGACGTGCTTGTGGGGCCATTCCAGATCGAAGCGGTACGGCAGAATGAATTCGCGTTCGCCGATCTTCACAGCCTGATAGTCAAGCGTAAGGTCGACGCCTCTGAATTTCTCAGGGAGAACATCGGCTATATGCGTCTCGACGCGCAGGACCGCCTTGCTCACGGCGTCAGCGTAGATCAGGCCCTGGTAACCCTCCACCACCTCGCGCCGTTCGACGCTGTCTTGTTCGGCGTCGTCCACGACGCGCGCCCCATGCGCTTGCGGAACTTCAAAGGAGAAAACAAGCACCGGCCGGCCGCGGAGCTTGCTGAAGCGAGCCCAATGGAGGATCGCTCCGGTGTCAGGCGCAAAGATGCGGCCGAGCACGGCGCTGAACTCGCCGACGGAGATGGTACCGAAATCCTCGTCCACAACTCTTACGTTGAGAGGGACCTTGTTCATCGTCGTCAGAACCTTATAGGTCTCCCGGTTACCGGCGACGGTGAGTTCTTCGCGAGTCGTAATCACGGCCGAGCCCTTCTGCTGAGTGACCCGAATACAGGTGTAATAGGGAAGGCCATGCGCATAGTTGAGCGCGTATTGCTTGATATCAGCAAGGGCTTTCTCTTGCTCATCCGTCGAAGGGGCTGGCTGACCGTACAGCGCCGTTATGCTGCTGGAGATTGCTAGCAGAGCCGCAGCGACAGTTGACCGCATTATCCCGCACCCTCCTTTCTCCACACGGACGCGCGGGGAGAACCAATTCGTACAAGCGTCTTTGGCTTAAATAATACAGGACAGAAATCCCGGAAAGAAGCGCAGCCCCGCGTTTGCGCCTTTTCTGAGCAACTGCTGATACAGTGTTCGTAAAGGAGCTGGCGCATGAAGAGGTGGCGTACGAAAATGCTGTTGCCGATATTCGCTCTCTGGGCCTTGCCGGGAAGCGCGCTGCTCGCCCAAGATCTAACCGGAACCTGGCAGGGCACCCTGAAAGTGAATGGGCCGAACGGCTCCGCAGACCTGCGCACCGTGCTGAAGATCTCGCGGGCCGACAACGAAAGCCTCAGGGGCTCCTTCTACAGCATCGATCAGGGCGCTACGCCGGTCAACACCACCAGCATTACGCTCAAGGGCTCGGCGGTCAAAGTCTCCATTGCGCAGTTGAACGGGACATTCGAGGGAACTCTTAGCGGGGACGGCAACACCATCAGCGGTCAGTGGACGCAGGGTGGTCTCGCGCTCCCGCTGAATCTGGTTCGCGCCACGGACCAAACTGCCTGGACCATTCCGGAGCCGCCGCCTCCGCCCCCCCCCTGATGCCCGCGAATGCGAAGCCGGAATTTACGGTCGCCACCATCAAGCCCAGCAGACCCGACGCGCCGCGCGGAGGGTACGGCTTCCGGGGCCAGGACGTGACTACGACCAACGTCACTGTGAACTGGATGATCAAACTGGCCTACAATGTACACGCCCGCCAGATCGAAGGGGGGCCGGCGTGGCTCGATTCCGCGAAGTACGATACGGTGGGGCGGCCAGACACTCCCGGCCAGCCCAGCAGGGATCAGATGAAGCTGATGATTCAGAAATTGCTCGTCGATCGCTTTCAACTCAAGTTCCACATCGAAAAGAAGGAGTTGCCGGTGTACGCCTTGGTGGTGCTCAAGACCGGCCCGAAGTTCGCCGTGAGCGACGCGGATCCGAATGCTTTTCCGGGAATCGGTTTCGCTCAAGGGCCGGGGGTGCTTTCCCTGATTGGCCGCAACACGACGCTCGACGGCATGGTGAACGGCCTGCAGAGCAATATCCTGGACAAGCCCGTTGTGAATCAAACCGGCCTCACCGGAAGGTACGACTTCACCCTGAAATTCACCCCCGACGCGACTCAAATTGCCAACTTCGGCGCGATCCCGCCCCCGCCCGCCGATCCCGGCGACGCTCCGCCGGATATTTTCACCG
>JASHRP010000476.1 GCA_030037375.1 Bryobacteraceae bacterium
GCATTGACCGAGGCGACCGTCACTTGAGTAAACGGCAACTGCAGGTAGTCCACGGTGAAGTTTTTTAGCGTCACGCTGCTGCAGCTATTGCATTGGAGCGCGGCGATGTTGCTGAACATGAACAACAGGTTGGAGTTTTGAAAATCGATCGTCAGATTGGATGCAGTATTGATCAGCACGTGCGTGTTCGAGTTGTGCTGCGAGAGAAAGTAATAGTCGCCAGGGTTGGCGATGAGGCTCGTGATTCCGTTTTTCGCGGCGTACGCCAGAGCCGCCTCCAGCAATGGCCGGGAATCGAGCGTGGGTTGTCCGGGCTGCATGTTCGCCGAGGCAATGCCGTCCGCGATGAGATCGGTTGACAAGTTGACCGTGGTAGTTTGCGCCACAGCGCCAACAGAGAGTAGGGAGCAGAGCAGGGAAGCCGTGAAGAAGTTGTGAATGGGCACGTGGGTGATTATCCCAAAATCCAACGATTCAATGGCTTTCGGCGATTCAACAACTACTGTCCTTCGGTTGGGGAATATCGCTTCGAGACGCTACGATTCAGCCCGCGCCTGCCGCATCCAAAAAGTGGAGGATGGCGAGTATGTTCAAGAAATTAGGATTGCCGGCGTTGATCGCGAGCGTCATTTTGGCCCTGACTCCGGCCTCAGCTCTGGCGGCCGGCCGCGGCGGTGGGGGTGGAGGCTTCCACGGAGGAGGAGGCGGTTTTCATGGCGGCGCGGCAGTGAGCCGCGGCTTTTCTGGCGGACATTCGGGCGGGGTGAATGTTCAAAGAGGCTTTAGCGGCGGAGCGGTCCGCGGCGGAGGCTATTACGGCGGACATTATGGCGGGCCCTATTACGGTGGCCGTTATTATGGCGGCGGCTATTACGGCGGATTCTGGCCGGGCTTCTCATTGGGCTTCGGCTATCCGTACGCTTACGGTTATCCGTACGGCTACGGGTGCACGGGCGGCTATTACGACGCCTACGGCAATTGGGTTCCTACGGCCGGCTGCTACGCTCCGTACGGGTATTGACATTGCCCAGAGTTAACCGAGCCTTCCCCGGTATCATGGAGGCATGCGCTTCATCCTGACCGGAATGGTGTTCGCGGCCGTTGCGTCCGCCCAGCAACCGCCGCCGACTTTTTATAAGGAAGTGCTGCCAATCTTGCAGAGCCATTGTCAGGAGTGCCACCGGCCTGGCGAAATCGCCCCGATGGCACTTATGACTTATGAACAGACACGTCCGTGGGCCAAGGCCATCAAGGCCAATGTTCTTTCGGGCAAAATGCCGCCCTGGCCCGCCGATGCGCACTTCGGCAAATTCGCCAACGATCGTTCGTTAACGAGACCCGAGATTGACACGCTCGCCGCTTGGGCGGACTCAGGCGCCGCGGAAGGACGGGCCAAAGATGCGCCGCCGGCTCGCACATTCGTCGATGGATGGAACATTCCCAAGCCGGACATGGTGGTCCGGATGCCCGAAGCGTTCGCAGTTCCCGCGAAGGGCGCCGTCGAATACCAATACATCGTCATTCCCAGCGGCTTCACCGAAGACAAATGGGTGCAAGCCATTGAGGTTCGGCCTTCGAATCGCGCCGTGGTTCATCACGCCGTTGTGTTTCTACGCGAGCCCGGATCCCGATGGCTGGCCGGAGCGAAAACCGGTGTGCCATTCGCTCCCGAGGTATCGAGCGCACAGGAGCGGATGATGAACACCGGCGGCGGAGGCAGCGACATCCTCACCACCTATACGCCCGGGATGGTCCCCGACCAATGGCAGCCGGGTCAAGCCCGGCTCATCAAAGCTGGCACTGATTTCGTGTTCCAGATCCATTACACGGCCAACGGCACGGCTGGCCCGGACCAGACTTCGATGGGTCTGGTTTTCGCGAAGGAACCGCCGAAGCAGAGAATTGTTTCGGTCAATGCGGCGAACCGCATGTTCCGCATTCCCGCCGGCGATCCGGACTATTCGGCGCAAGCTACCTACACTGTTCGCGCTCCCATGACGCTGGTGAATCTTTTCCCGCATTTGCATCTTCGCGGTAAAGCGTTTCAGTACGATGTAATCTATCCCGACGGCCGCACGGACACGATCCTCAAGGTCGACAAGTGGGATCTGAACTGGCAGCTCTCCTACACCCTCGCGCAGCCGCTTACCTTGGAGCCCGG
Source organism: Bryobacteraceae bacterium (assembly GCA_030037375.1). GTDB lineage: Bacteria > Acidobacteriota > Terriglobia > Bryobacterales > Bryobacteraceae > Palsa-187. The sequence goes on from JASHRP010000476.1 coordinate 2,162, forward strand.
AACCCGAATCCGGGCGACCGCCTGGTGGGATAACTCTGCAAACAATCCCGCCAATCCCGACCCGAAGGCGGAGGTTGGATGGGGTGAGCAAAGTTGGGAGGAGATGCTGGTCGCGTTCATGAACGTCGCAGTCGATCCTAACGTGTCACTCAGAAACGGGCCCAGATAAAAACTGCCATACGGCAGGGTTCATGAACCTTTTTGGCATCCTCGATGCTTGAAAATATTCGACTTTCGCTTTTGTTACCTCAAGCCGAAACCTGATCCGGGAAAATGCCGTCATGTAGGTAAATGCCGTTGTGTCCCCGCTTTGGTACCAGATTGGTGTGTTTGCTAGGGTTGCTCGTGTCCGGCAGCGTTTTGGCGCAGGACCAATCCGGCGGTTCGGACCCGGTTCAGCCGGTAACACCCGCCGCAACTGCAGGCGCCCAGACCCCGGCCCCGGACGACACTTCGAATACCCCGGGGCCCGATAAGCGGGTTTTCGGCGTGCTGCCGAACTACCGGACCGCTCAACTTACCGGAACATACACGCCGATCAGCGCCAAGCAAAAACTAATCATCGCGACCAAGGACACCATCGATTATCCGTTGTTTCTTCTTGGCGGAGGGATGGCGGGTCTTGCACAACTCAGCGATGAGCATCCGAAATTCGGGCAAGGCGTCGAAGGTTTTGCGCATCGCTACGCCACCGCATATGCGGACCAAGCCATCGGGAACTACATGACCGAAGGAATCATGCCTATCCTGCTCCGGGAAGACCCACGTTATTTCATGCTGGGTCCGGAGGGCGGAAGTTTTGGGCATCGTACCTGGTACGCCGCCACGCGGATTTTCGTCACCAAGACTGACTCGGGCGGGACCACCTTTAATTTTGCCGAGGTGATCGGCAACAGTATCGGCGCGGCGGCGGGCAACGCATATTATCCTGGCGAGACTCACCTGCTCGATAACGTAAGCCGCCTTGCTCAGGCTCTTGCTACGGACTCAATATCGCAGGTGCTCAAAGAATTCTGGCCGGATGTAAAGCGTAAGTTCTTTATGCGGCATAAGGATTCTTTGTTGCCGCCTTCCAGTACCTTAGGGCAATAAGGATCGTCAGCGTCTGCACTGACGCGATGAAAGCCGCGCAAGCGCCCCAACCACCCCACGAATAAAAGACGCCCGGCGCTGCCGCTCCCGCGCTTCCTCCAAGATAGTAGAACGTCGCGTATAGGCCCACGGCCAGGCCGCGATTCTCCTTCGCCGCGGCTCCGATAAACGCGCTCGCCGACGCCTGCGCCGAGAATATGCCTGCGCAGGTCACGGCCAAACCTGAGGCAATCACCCACAACGGACCGGCCAGCGTGAGGGCCACTCCGGCAATGCTCACGCCAATCGCGACCGCGAGCGTTATTCGATGTCCGAAGCGGTCAACGGCGCGCCCCGCCATTGGGGTTACCGCGACCCCCGCTAAATACACGAAGAAGATCGCACCGAGCGCGCCCGGCTGCAGCAGATACGGCGGCGCGGCTAGGTGAAACGTTATGTAATTGAAGACGCCGATCAACGAAAACAGCACGCAGAAGCCGACCAGGAACGTGGCCAGCAAGGGGCCATTTCTCAGGTGCGCCGCGGCGGATCTTATGACTCGCGTTTCGGAAAGTGGCTTGTGCACGCGTTCGCGAGGAAGCCAAAGAGCTATGACGATAGCAATGGCCAGATTGAAGGCGCCAAGCACGATGAACACATGCGGCCAGGTAGCGCGCGACGCGACCAGGCCCGAAATCATGCGGCTCGAAAACCCGCCGGAAACCGTTCCCGATACATACGCCGCGACCGCGCGGCCAGCACCCGCCTCGCGCCATTCATCGTTGATATAGGCAACGGTCACCGCGAATACGCCTGGCGTGAAAACGCCTTGAACGAAGCGCCACGCGATCAATTGCGGCAGCGTCGTTGCGGTGGCCGTGGCGAGCGCGCTCAAAGCCAACAAGAACGCCGACCCTACGATTACCTTCCTGCGGCCGATTCGATCCGCCAGTATGCCGGCTAAGGGTGCGGCGACCGCGACCCCTAGGCTCGCCATGGTTACCGTGAGACTGACCGCGACTTTGCCGGCGTGAAATACGTTCGTCAGCAACGGCAGCAGCGGCTGAGTCGCGAAGAGCTGCAGGAACGCGCAGTAACCGGACAACACCACCGCACCGGTCCGATGCCAGGAAGAAGACGCGTGGGCTGGGTTAATGGCTTTGGGCTGCTTTTTCCCAGGGACGAGGATGGTGCGGTTCATCGCGCTCCTCAACCCGGTCATAAAGATGCGCATCCGCCGTAGTGCCGAGCGAGAGGTTATACAGGCTGGTCAGTCCGAGAGCCTCCCTCAAATCTTCATCGAAGGCGTGCAGAGCTTTGAGCTGGGGCGCCAATGCGGGGAGTTCCTTGCCCGAGGGCGTCCGCAGAAACATCTCGTAGCCGCCGCTGACCAGTTTGGCGATCTCTTGTCCCACCAGCACGCCGGCTTTGTCTAGCTTGACCTTTCCACCGCCCGCGTCTTCAACCAAGGCGCCATAGGCTCCACGGGTCACTTTGGCGAGTGACGCAGACTCGGAATGTGTCTCAAATCCGGCCTGCTTTAGCTTGGCAAGGTGGTCTTGGAAGGTCGGTTCATGCGGCTTTGCATGGCGAAAAAACATAAGTACCATTAGAGCACGCGCGGCGCCGCTGATGCGCGATTACTCGCCGATTTCGCCGCGAATCGCCGCCGCGATCGCGCGCGCGTTGAACTCGACGCGGTCGAGCGCCGGGCCCTCCACCATCACCCGCGCCAGCGGCTCGGTTCCGGAAAAACGCACCAGAACCCGCCCGGCTTCGCCGAACTCGGCTTCAGCGCGGCGAATCTCGGCCGAGACTTTGTCCAGTTCATGCAGTGGACGGCGCTCCTTGACACGAACATTTACAAGCAACTGCGGATATGTCGTCAGTTCGGCTGTGAGCTTGTCGAGGTCTTGACCCGAGGACCGCATCACATCCAACACGCGCAGAGTCGTCAGCATGCCATCGCCGGTTGTGGCGTAGTCGCGATAGATAACGTGTCCGCTTTGTTCGCCGCCCAATGGCGCGTCGCGGCGCTGCATCTCCTCCAGCACGTACTTGTCCCCGACCGCCGTCCGCACCAGCCCGATTCCGTGCCGCTTCAAAGCCAATTCCAGCCCGAGATTCGACATGACCGTCGCGACAACTTCCTTCAGGCGTCCACTGGCATGCAGCGGAAGAGCGGTCAGCAAAAGCACTGCGTCTCCGTCGACGATTTTTCCCGAATGCGATACGAACAGCGCGCGGTCGGCGTCTCCGTCGTACGCCACGCCGAGATCTGCTCCCATTTCGAGCACCTTCGCGCGCAGCGATTCCAAGTGCTGCGACCCACAACTCAAATTGATATTGCGGCCATCCGGCGCGCAATGGATACATTCGACGCGAGCTCCCAATCGTTCCAAGAGTTGCGGCGCGAGATCGCTAGCCGCGCCGTTCGCTCCGTCGACCGCGATTCGCATCCCATCGATTCCGCCGGGCAAGGTTTGCGCCAGATGATCGAGGTATGCGCGGTCGAGATTCGGGTCGGCAATCAGTTTATGCGGCTGTGGAGTTTGGCCCAAGGCAAGAAACGAGAAAAGATGAGTTTCGAGGGCGTGTTCCTGCTCATCGGGGAGCTTGAATCCGCCATGGTCGATGATCTTGATGCCGTTATCTCGGTATGGATTGTGCGAAGCCGAAATCATGACGCCCGCGGCGAAAGGGCCGGTCTTCGCCGTGTGCGCCAGCCCGGGAGTGGTGATCAACCCGGCAAAGCGCGTGCGCACGCGTTCGCGAGACAATCCGCCCGCCACATGCTCCGCAATCCACTGGCTGCTTTCGCGCGTGTCCATCCCGATGACCACTTCGGGTTCCAGATGCGCCGACCCGATCCAGCGCGCCAGCGCCACTCCCACGGCGAACGTGGTCGCTTGGTCGAGAGGGTATTCGCCCGCGATGCCCCGGATGCCGTCTGTACCGAATAATTGCCGCATTCATTAATGCACGTCTTAACGCGCGTCCTCCGTCTTTTCGATAATCAAGTGCACCGTCACCACCGGCGGCGATTCGAATTGCACGCGCGCCTCGGATACGAATGCGTTCACCTTGACGTCCGTCGTCTGGGTGAGGCCGTTCAGGCTGACCGGATCCGTTTGCGCCGATTGGATTCCGCTCACGCGGCGTTGCGGCCCGGAAACGTTCAAAGCCGATGGCTCGACGGTCCTTCCCGCGAGCTTGTACCCTTGCGGGAGGGTTCCGCTCAATTGAATCATGACCGGAACGGCCTTCATCAGGATCCCATCGAAGCTGAGGCTGACCTGCGAGGGAACCGCGCGCAAGAATGAGACGCCCTGGGGAAGGTTAAAGTCCGCCTCCGAAACAGTGAAGGTTTGGGTCCCCGGCCCCGAGACGCCCGCCAGGTCAATAGCCGCAAACACGTCTGACAGCGTGGAGCGCGTCAATCGTCCGGAAGGTCCCCGCAGTTCCACCCGCACGTCGCTGGGAGAGTCCGAGAGCAGAATCAACTGGCGCGGAAGATTGCGATACAAGAGCGGCACGGACTGAATCGTTACCAGCTCCGGTTCGCCCACGATCACGTACCAGAGCACGACGGAAAGCGCGAGCGAAACCAGCTTAAATCCAAAATTGTGGGTAAGCCTCCGCCACAGCCACTTCCCCGTCATGACTGCACACGCTTCCATTCCTGGCTGGACGCTCCACTCACGCCGCGCTCCCGGCCGGCGGCATTGCTCGTGAGCCATTCCTGGAGATTTTCAATGCTGATGCCGGACTCGATTTCTCCGCGAGCAGCCACGGAAATTTGTCCGGTTTCTTCGGAAACCACGATGGCGAGCGCGTCGGTTTCCTCGGTCACGCCAATGGCAGCGCGGTGCCGGGTTCCGAGCTGGCGCGATAGGGCCGGGTTGGTCGTCAACGGCAGGAAGCACGCAGCCGCGGCCACGCGATCGCCTTGAATGATAACCGCGCCGTCATGCATCGCCCCGCCCGGATGAAAGATGGAGCACAACAGATCGCGCGATACCCTGGCGTCCAGCGCCACACCGCTCTCGATGAAGGTCCGTAAGCCGATATCGCGCTCAATCACCATCAGCGCTCCCATTTTCTGCTCCGCCATCTGCCGCACCGCCAGCAGGATGTCGTCCGCTACCTCACGCTGCTCGAGCTGTCCGCCCAAGCCGAGCCAACGGACTCGGCCAATGCGCGCCAGCATGCGGCGGATTTCCGCCTGAAACATAACGATGAGGGCGATGGCGGTGTACGGAGCCATCGCCGCCAATACGCTTCGCAACAGCTCCATGTGCGCCCACACGGCGATCAGATAGGCGACCAACAGGACCCAAATTCCACTGAGGACGTGCGCCGCGCGCCGTCCTCGGACCATGAGGAAGAAGTTGTAAATCAGCACCGCGACCGCAAGGATATCGATCACCGAAACGACGGTGAGCTTAGGGATTCCCGACGGGGTAAACTGCGGCACTATACCCAGTGTAACTGCTAGATTGCCGGGAGTTATTACTCCGTAATCCTGAACTCGCTATCATGCCTCTATGGCCAAGAAGAGGCCGGTGAAGGCCGCGAACCCGAGACCCACTTGGCTGCCGGATGTTGCGCTCGCCGCTCTTCTTTTTCTGTCGACCTTGCTTATCTATGCGCCCGCGCTTGAAGGCGGCCTTTTGTGGGATGACACAAGCCACGTAACTCAGCCCGCCATGCAATCCCTGCACGGATTGTGGCGCATATGGTTCGATCTCGGATCGACCGCGCAATATTATCCGCTCCTCCACAGCGCGTTCTGGCTGGAGCACCGGATCTGGGGCGATTCCGTTCTTGGCTACCATCTCCTCAACGTGATGCTCCACGCCTGCTCCGCGCTGTTGGTTGTGGCGATAGTGCGCTATTTATCGTTACCCGGAGCGTGGCTGGCAGGGTTCGCGTTCGCGCTGCATCCGGTGTGCGTCGAAGCTGTCGCGTGGATTTCGGAGCAGAAGAGCACTCTTTCGGGCGTCCTGTGTCTCGCCTCGGCGCTGGGGTATTTACATTTCGATCGAACCCGCCGGCGGCAGACATATCTTTGGGCGCTCGGTTTCTTCATATTGGCGCTGCTTTCAAAGACCACCACCGCGATGCTGCCGGTCGCGCTGCTCGCGATCTTGTGGTGGAAAAAAGGGCGAATTGACAGGCGGGAAGACGTGCAGCCGCTTGTACCGTGGCTTGTGATCGCCGTGCCGCTTGGCCTATTCACCGCATGGGTCGAGAAACGATACATCGGAGCTCAGGGCGCCGAATTCATGCTGACCTTTCCGCAGCGAATCCTGATTGCCGGCCGCGCCCTTTGGTTCTACGCGAGCAAACTGATTTGGCCGTGGAATCTCACATTCTCTTATCCTCGCTGGATGGCCGATGCCGCCACTTGGTGGCAATGGCTGTTCCCGGCGGGAGTCATCACCGTCGCCGCCGTGTTTCTGTTGATGGCGCGCACGCGCCGCGGACCGCTCGCGGCATTTTTGATTTTTTCGGGAATGCTGTTTCCCGCCCTCGGGTTTCTGAACGTATATCCGTTCCGCTACTCCTTCGTCGCGGATCACTTCCAGTATCTGGCAAGCCTTGGGATTATCGTTCCTCTGTGCGTTCTCGCTGCAATAGCAGTGAGGCGACTTACCCCCGCACTGCACACGATCGCGCCGGTCGCTTTGATCACTGTCCTTGGCATCTTGAGCTGGCGGCAAACGCCGATGTACTCCGATTCCGAGACTTTGTATCGTGAGACGCTGGCCCGCAACCCGGATAGTTTTCTCGCTCATAACAATCTCGGTTTCACGCTGGTAACGATGCCCGGTCACTTGCCCGATGCAATCGCGGAATACGAGGAAGCATTGCGTATCGCACCCAACTACCCGGAGGCTCACTTCAATCTAGGCGCGGCTCTGATCATGTCGCGCGATCCCTCGGTCGTGGGCCAAGCGATTGCTGAATATCAGACTGCGATCCGTCTGAGACCCGGCTACGCCGAAGCGCATAACAATCTGGGCAACGCGCTGGCTCGCACTCCCGGCCGCATGGACGAAGCGATGGCGGAATTCCGCACCGCTCTGCGTATTCGCCCGGAAATGGCAGCGGCGCATTTGGGGCTGGGTAATGCATTCGCGCACACTCCGGGAAGAATAGAAGACGCGGTATCCGAATACCAAGCCGCACTGCGCCTCGATCCGGATTACGTTGAAGCGCACTTCAATCTGGGGAACGCGTTGTTGGAGATCCCAGGCAGGGAAGCGGACGCGGAGGCTCAGTATCAGACGGTTCTGCAATTGCGTCCCGATCTCGAGCCTGCGCGGCAGATGCTCGATCAATTAGAACATCGATAGCGTACCTTTGCTGTTAATCTAAAAGACGCGCGAAATATGGCGAGCGAATTAAAAATCCGCGTAAACGGCGCTGCATGGACCGTCACGTCGGCCCGGGACACGCCGCTCCTTTATGTACTGATGAATGAGCTCCGTCTTCAGGGTCCGCGTTTCGGCTGCGGCTTGACGCAATGCGGCTCATGCTCCGTACTCGTGAACGGAGTCGAGACTCGCTCTTGCGTAACGGCGGTGTCCGCGGTGGAAGGCAAGAACGTCACCACGCTCGAAGGCCTGCCCTCCTGGTACGCCGCGGAGAAGAAGCTTGCGAAGGTTCCTGAACTACACCCGGTGCAGCAGGCGATGGTGGATGAGCAAGCAGTGCAGTGCGGCTACTGCTACAACGGCATGATCATCAAGGCGTCAGAGCTGCTTTCGAAGGAGCCGAAACCTTCCGACGCGCGGATCCGCGCAGCGATGAACGGGCACTTGTGCCGGTGCGGGACGTACCCTCGCATCATCGCGGCGATCCGGCGCGCCTCGCAAGCCATGAGTGCGGGAGGCGCGCAATGATCGCCGCCCTGAATTCCCGCCGCGATTTCCTCAAGGCCGGCGGAGCGTTAGTCATCGGCTTCAACCTGCGCGGTGTCACGGAGGCGCAGGATCATAGCGGAGGTGTTGTCGGCCCGCCCGATGCGAAGCAGATTGACACTTGGCTCGCCATCCATGCCGACAATACCGCGACCGTTTATATCGGATTCGCGGAGCTGGGGCAGGGAAATTCGACTGCTCTGCTTCAGGTTGCCGCGGAAGAGCTGGATTTCGATATGAGTCAGCTCAAGACCGTGCGGCTGGATACCAACATCACTCCCAATCAAGGTGGAACGTATTCGAGCGCTTCGATCCAACGCGGCGGCCCGCAGGTTCGCACGGCCGCGGCCGAGGCTCGTGCGGCGCTTCTGAAAATGGCCTCGGCTAAACTGAACGCGCCGGTGGAGAAGTTTTCCGTCGCAAAGGGGATTGTTTCGGCGCCGGATGGGCAGCGGGTGAGCTATGGCGACCTTGTCGGTGGCAAGGAGTTCCATCTCGCGTTTACCGGATCTGCGCCGGTCAAAGCCCCGGCGGACTACAAGATCGTCGGTAAGCCGATTCCTCGAAACGATCTTCCGGATAAAGTCAGCGGCAAATACGTCTACATGCAGCATCAGCGCGTTGACGGAATGCTGCATGGACGGGTCGTGCGGCCGCGCGGGCAAGGCGCATACGGAGCGGGCGCGAAGATCTCCAGTATCGACGAAGCTTCGATTCGCGACATTCCGAACGTTCGCGTTCTGCGCAAGGGAGATTTTCTCGGAGTGGTCGCGCCTAACGAATGGGACGCGGTCCGCGCAGCGCAGAAACTCAAAGTGACCTGGAATCTTCCCTCGACGCTTCCGGGCACCGAAGCGCTGCATGAGAAGATGCGCGCGGGCGAGGCGCAGGATCGCGTTGTCACGAATAAGGGCGACATCGCGGCAGCGATTAGCTCCGCCACGCATAGCGTTTCATTTAGCACTAACGGGCCTTATCAGATGCACGCCTGCTTCGGACCGAACTGCGCGCTCGCGGATGTAAGGGCGGACTCCGCCCTGATCATGTGCTCCACGCAGGATGTCTATGGCACGCGTGGGGGCGTGGCTCGTCTTCTCGGTCTCGTGCCCGAAAAGGTTCGCGTGCAATATCACGACGGTGCGGGAACCTACGGCCACAGTTGTTATGACGATGTGGCGCAGGCCGCGGCGCTGCTTTCGCAGCTCGCCGGGAAGCCGGTTCGGTTGCAATTCATGCGCTGGGATGAGCATGGCTGGGATAACTATGGTCCCGCGCATGTGGGCGAGGTTCGCGCCGCCGCGGACGCTTCGGGCAAAATCGTCGCCTATGAGTATCAGGGCTGGCATCACAACTGGGCCAACGTGGAAACGTCGGAGCAGCTTGCGCTCGGCAAGCCTGCGGCGGAATGGGCGACGGCCGCGGCGCAGATGGTTAGCCAAAACTGCGGCGGCATGTACGACGTCGCGAATTTCCGCCTGGTGAATCACAAGGTGAACGGCCTGTTGTATCTCAAGGGAGCGTGGCTGCGTTCGCCGCTCGATCTTTCGTTTTCGTTTACGTCCGAGCAGGCGATAGATCAGCTCGCGTATCTTTCAGAAATCGATCCGTATGAATTCCGCCAGCGGAATATCAAAGATCCCCGATGGTTGGGAGTGCTCGATGCCGTCGCGCAGGCCGC
>JASHRP010000477.1 GCA_030037375.1 Bryobacteraceae bacterium
TCACGCCGACGATCGTCTGCCCGAACAATGTCTTCCCCACGATGTTGGGATCGGCTCCCAGCCGCTTCCAGCACGCATAGCTCATCATCGCCGCCGGCCTCTCGCCGATATCCTCGCCCGCCCTCGGCAGCCGGCCCAGCGCGGGCCGAATCCCCATCACCGCGAAATAATTGTCGGAAACCGGCCGCGACAGTACCTTCACTTCATGCCCGCCGAAATTGGGTTCGCCGTTTATCGAAATCGAATTCGGCGCGGCCGCCATGTCCGTGAAGACGTGATTATGCTCGCGCAGGTACTGGTAATCCGGATACGAAATCTCACCGGCCGCCTCCGTCGCCGAACGCGAATAGATCGTCACCAGCCGGTCCGCCTCCGGCGCAGCCGGACCGATCAGCAGAAACGTATCGGACAAGCTCAGCGCGAGCACGCCCACCGCCATGGCGATGGAGAGTGAAAACACCGCAATCGCGGTCAACTTCCAATGCCTGCGCAATCGCCTCACGGAACCGAATCCGGTCATGATTGTTTATTCTCCATCCGTTGGAGCGAGATCCTGCTGCTCCTGTACCGACGCGCCAGCCAGCCGCGGCGTTGCACGCTGCCGCGCCGCAGGATGCTGAACGGCACAAGGTCGCTCAAGCGGAGGCGGAGAATATTCGCGGGCTGGCCCACTTATCCTCTTAGTGGCACTCTTTCGTACTCGTTCCGCGGCGGTCTATGGGATTGAAGCCCATCTCATCGATGTAGAGGTGGATATGTATCCGGGCGCGAATCGTGATTTCATCACTGTCGGAATGCCTGATACGGCTGTGCACGAGAGCCGGGAACGGATCAAATCGGCTGCTGAATTCCGGCTTCGGCTATCCGAACAAGTCGGTGACCATCAATCTGGCCCCAGCGAACGTTCGCAAGGAGGGAGCCGGTTTCGATCTGCCGATGGCTCTCGGCATCCTGGGAGCGACCGGAGCAGTGGGCCCGTCGGATGACTACCTGTTCGTCGGCGAGCTTTCTCTCGACGGCAGCATCCGGCCGGTGCGCGGCGCGTCGTCAATCGCTGTGGCCGCACCGCGGCAGGCTCTCCGAAACCTGATCGTGCCGTACGCATCACATCTACGGGGACGACTCCAGGGGCGGCAATGGCGGCGACGAAACGGCGTCCACCGTCGATCCCACTCTACCGGTATTCGGCTATTCGTTTACGACCACGTGCCCGCCGAACTGCGGAACTAGCTCTCCAGGTTTCTGGAGCTCCGTAGGAAGCGCCTTGAGTTCGTTTTTTAATAGTGCCACCGCGCTTCCTCAGGACTTTCTCGCAGGGTTTAACGATCTCCTGCTCAATGGCAACCCGATGGGTGCCGTTCAGGCAGGCGGCAGCATTCTGCTCGGAGTAATACCCGGGGTGGGTGAGGAAGCCGGCGCTCTCTCGTCGGAGATTGCCGCAACCTTCTCTGGAGGACGTTATACTTCAAGGGTGCTCGCGGAAGACATGACTGCCTTTCGATACTCCGCTACGGGCACGCCTGGGAGATTCTTGACGACCGCTGAAACCGTAAATCAGATCTCTTCGCCCGTGTTGGCAAGTATCGCGTTGAATCTTCCCGCAGCAAACACGGCTGAGATATTGACCACTTATACGATCCCAGCCGGAACGACCGTCTTTACGCTCCACATAGTAATGGCCGAAGGCGCGCATCAGCGGCGCATGCGGGCGAAACCCGGGCGCATGCTAAGGCACTTCATCCAGGGTCTGGTCTGAATGGGTTGCTTAGGACGATTGAGACACGCGCCGCGGGGATGGCTGAAGGCGCGGTGAAATCCGTGCGCCGGGAGGTGTTGGAGGCATGTCTCGCTGCGGCGGGGCGACCAGGCGACGTGTTTTCATTGACGGTTCCGACAGGGGGCGGGAAAACATTCGCGGGAATGGCGTTCGCGCTCAGCCGGGCGGAGCTGAGGCTGGAGATTCGCAGGGTGATCGTGGTGATTCCGTTTCTATCGATTTTGGAGCAGAATGCACGGGTGTATCCGACGCACTGGGGGACGGAATTCTGCAACATCATTCGGGGGCATTTGGGAACGACGTGGGCGTGGACACCTACAGGAGCCCTGGACAGCCAGTGGCGGAGGAGAACTGGGACGCTCCGATTGTAGTCACGACCTCGGTGCGGTTTTTCGAATCGCTGCTTTCGAATCACCCGCGAAATGATCAAGTATAATGGCGGAAAGCTCACCGGGAACCCTGCGGTTTTCGAAGTTTTCGAAGGAGGACAACGATCATGGCATCCGTACTGATTACCGGTTGCAGTTCGGGAATCGGTTTCGCTACCGCACTCACGCTGGGGAGAGCGGGTCACGCTGTTTATGCCACAATGCGGAATCCGGAGCGGGCACCGGGGCTTTTTGAGATTGCCGCTAAAGAGAAGCTGCGCGTAGTAATTGTCGCGCTGGACGTCGACTCAGATGACTCTGTAGCCGATGCCATTTCCGCCATTCGTGCACAAGCCGGCTTTATTGACGTGCTCGTGAACAATGCCGGGATTGAACGGATCGGCTCGATTGAGGAGCTGCCTATTGAAGCGTTTCGTGCCGTTATGGAGACGAACTACTTCGGTTGTTTGCGCTGCATACGCGCCTGCCTGCCGGAGATGCGGCAACGGAGCAGCGGATGCATTATCAACGTGACATCGGTTGCCGGACGTATCGCCGTAGCTCCCATGGCCCCTTACACTGCATCGAAGTTCGCGTTGGAAGCCCTTAGCGAAGCGTTGGCACAGGAGGTAAAGCCCTTCAATATCCGGGTCGCAATCGTCGAGCCCGGAATTATTGATACACCGATGTCAAGGCGCATCGAAGAGCCGGCAGAGTCGCGTTATCCGCAGTCCCGTAGGCTCGGCGGAATGTTTGCGGCCGCCCTGGAGAACCCCGCGCCGCCTTCCTTTGTCGCCGACAAAATTCTGGAGATTATTGAAAGTGGAACGTGGCAACTCCGGCATCCAGCGGGACCGGATGCTCAGGCTTTTCTCGGTTGGCGAGCATCCATGACGGATGAAGAGTGGGTGAATTGGGGCGCTTTGGATGATAAAGCCTGGTACGAGCGCGTCCAGGCTGATTTCGGATTGGACGCTCGCCCTAAAAAAGCACCGCGTACGGTGGGCGCGTAGGCACCGCTCCTTTGCGATTCAACCTCGCAAGCTACCCTCCACAGCGAGGAAAGGACGTTTCGCTGTCCTGACGGCGTACCTCGCGTTTTTGAGTGGCACCTGAAGAGCGATGACTCCACCCGTATTCACTTCCTGCCTTACCCAGATAAAGAAGTGGACGTTCTCCACATCCGTGCTTCAGTTCACCAAAACCATTCGGTAGCGGGCCTGATTCAGCCTTACCCGTTCCAACGCCTGGTTCGCCTCAGACATGGGGAGGCACTCCGTACATCGATCCGACGAACAACTTCAATCTTGGGACTGCGCGTTCAAGGATCTCGAAACTTCTGACTACGTGGTGGGCCAAGCAATGCGATTTGAGCGGCGCCATGAGCCGGGACTTACGCCGACATGCCCCGTGAACACTCGGGTGAAGTGACTCTGATCCGCGAATCCGCAAAAAGTCGAAACGTCCCGCCAGAGACACTGCTTTTGTTCGCAGTAGTTCCTTTGCGCGCTCGAGTTCGGCGACAGCCAGAGCGGATAATTCTCAACTCCCGACGCTAAAGGTAGGCGAGCAGCCGCCCTGCGGTGATAACTCCCATCCAGCAGACCAGGTTAGCCCAGGCCAGAGTTTTGGAGCCCTCCGGGGGTGAATCGCTAGGCCCGAGCCTTCCAAACACATTCTTGCGAATGCGATGAAGCATAGTGAGACCCGCGGCGATGAAGACAAGTTTGATGTAAAAAAGAGGATCGACCGCACGCTTGGTCGCGCTGGCCATCAGCAGCGAGGTCCCGGTAATCACATTCACCCAGAATGCTCCCCAGATCAGGGGGATGAGGCTTTCAAGGGGCCGCAGCGGGAGCTTGGGTGAGATCCCCAGAAGCCGGAGACTGATGAGGGCGCCCAAGCCCGCCGCCGTTCCCATGCCAATGACGTGCAGAAGCAGCACCGTCGGATAGGCGAACTTGGACGGCGATTCGCGCACCCAGGTGCTGTAGCCGAGGTTTTCGATGGTGTCCAAGAAGCCGGTAGCCTCCGTCGCGAGAAACATCACTTATGCTCTCTTTCCTCTTCGCTGCCTTTGTCCGCAAAATATCCCAGGAGCCCGACCAATACCGATGCGGCGATGACGAGCCCGCTCACGATGATTCCATCAACCCAAGTAGCCATAGATTAGAAAGAATGCCCCAAGAACGGCAGCATCTGCCCGCAGAAGAGCACGCCCAGCCACAGCAGGATTCCGCCGGCGGCGGCCACCCGCGCAGCCGCCGGCGGCGAATCGCCCGCCTGGACCATCCACGGCTGATCGAACACGGTGAAGTACAGCCCGTTGGCGCCGGCGATCAGGATCAAAGCCAGCTTCCAGAAAAACGTGGGGTTGGTGGTGTAGAAATCCGTGGGAGCGCCAATGAAGAACAGCATGCCGGTCAGAGTGTTTAAGCCGAATCCGAGCATCGCCCAGGGCAACAGGCGATGGAGCGTGGAATACGGGATTCCGGGCATGAACCCCAGCATTCGTAAGTCGACCAGCACGACGACTCCGAATAACAGGGATAGCCCGATGAAGTGAATCGTCTCGCTGGCGGGCCAGCCCCATTTCAGGTTCACCATCGCGTCGCCAATCGTGCGCGTCAGCGGTTGCTCCGCGCCTTGGGTGTCCCCGGCCACCGGCTCGGGGCCGCTGCGGATCTCGGCGTGGCGGATCTCGCCGCCGAGATTGGAGGCCTGAGCCATCAATCCGAAGGTGGCCAGGCCAGCGACCAGGACGGCCGCGACGGTCCCTTGCGGAACGCGCGCTAAGCGCCGATATTGCCACAGCCCGAACCAGGACAGCGCTCCGGTCAGTTCCATTACCGCGAGCGCGAAGAAAGCCGCGTTTTCGTGGGCCTGAACTCTTGAAACCGAGACGCCCGGATTTTTCGACAGTGCCAGTTCGGCCGCGGTTCCCGTGACGAAGGTCGGAATCGACAGCAGCGCGATGAAGAAGAACACCGCCAGGCTGGCGCGCTTCAGATCGTTGCTCTTGGCCAGAATCGCGGTGACAAACAAACCCAACCCGACAATCATGCCGACAGTGGGGAAGTGATTCAAGAGAAGGTGAACGTGGGTCCAGTTCATATATGAAGGGGCGACAAAACCGCCAAAGACAATCTACTCCGCGTTTTCCAAAACCAGCAGGCCTGTAGCGGTGTTTGAGATGGCAACATGGTAATGCCTGTCGATTTGCTTCACTTTTCCGGTGAGTGCTCCGCGCATAGTGAGCCAGAGAATGAATTCGACGCCCTGCGCGCCGGCCTGCTTCACTAGGTCATGCATCGAGATGCCGGCTAATTCCTCCGGCCGGCTCACTATTTTTTCCATACACTCCAGGTCGAATTTCTTGTTAATAAATCCGGCCCGCTCACCGTCCAATTGGTGCGACATTCCGCCGGTTCCCAGAATCACCACTTTCAGATCCCGAGGATACGACTCGACCGCCCGCCCGATCGCCTGACCCAGCCTGTAGCACCGCGCCGGAGAGGGAAGGGGATGCTGCACCGTGTTGATGCAGACTGGGATCGTTCGCACATCGCTATACGTGTTTCCCTTCCAAAATAGCGACATGGGGACTGTGAAGCCGTGATCGACCAGCA
Source organism: Bryobacteraceae bacterium (assembly GCA_030037375.1). Classification (GTDB taxonomy): domain Bacteria; phylum Acidobacteriota; class Terriglobia; order Bryobacterales; family Bryobacteraceae; genus Palsa-187. Next base: position 5,775 of record JASHRP010000477.1, read on the forward strand.
TTTCCTGGCAGGTGGTCAAGTCGAAGTCCTCTGCCGACACGGAGTTGATGATGTGCCAGGATAACTCTGGATCACCCGTGAACGGGGGCGTGGTGGGAATACCCCAGCCTTCGTCCGCGTTTCGATATTCGAACGCGGCCCCGATCGCGAACGTCGGCAGTTTGTCCAGGAAGAAATTCAAGCCGTGATCGTTGTAAATCACCACCGCGACATCCGGGTTCTGGGCGTGTAACCATCGCCGGGCCTTGTCGTAGCCGTCGAAGAACGGCTTCCAGTAGATATCGTTGCGCAAAGCGTCCTCGCGAGGAACCGCGTTTGCGATCGCCGGGATGTGAGACGTTGTCAAGCCACCGATGATTTGTGCCATCTTTGCGTCGCTAGGCCTGAGAATTAATAAACCGCTTGAACTGCTCCACGGTCATGCCGGTCTGTTGCGCGCCCGCATCCTGCACGTTGAGGTGAAAGATGCCAAGGAACTTGGCGAGATAATAGATGTTGCCTCCGGCGTGCAAGCAAGCCAGGATGTTCTTCTTTTCGATTGCCCGCCGCTGCTCTTCATTGAGTCCGAATTTCATGCAGTAGGCGTACTGATCCCTCAGGAACTCTTCGCGATTGGACGCACTGTTGAATGAGTAACACATCTTATTCAGTGCATAGCCCTTCATCGCGGCTTCCCCATCGAATATGTAAGTGCCCGGAATCGGATTCCAGGCCAGTGCGGCGTGGCTCATATGGCCAGCACGGCATGCAGTCCGAGTGCCACACTGAGGCCTCCTGAAATTGGCTTCAAGGAGACCTGATATCGGGAGTTTTGATCCATATATTTCACGTCGATAGCAGTCGTAGTGTGAGATTTCGCGCATGCGCACTTTTTTGCGACGTTGCGCCCTTTCACCCACCTCGTCTTGAGCTATTAGCGCGCTGGCGCGCCACGTGAGCCACTGGGCTGCAAGAGTTCGCCGCGCCGACCGTGAAGCAAAACCTGATGGCGCTGCGGATGCTGCTCGACCGGCTGGTGACCGGGCACGTCCTCGGTGTAAATCCGGGCATCCTCCAGCGCTTCGGCTCCGACGATATCAACGGAACGCTGGTTGAGGAACGCGTCTATCACGGTGCCGACGCGACACCACCCGTCAGAACCTGCTCCGCGGCGAGCTGATGCGCCTGATTCTCTCTACCATCCGCCTTTGCGAAGGAACAGGCGATGAACCTGATCGCCGGCGCATTCCCGATACGACAACTTGTACTAAGCCGCTATAGAGAGCCTATGGGGATTGGTTTCAAATTTGCTGACCGGGGCACGCGTGTGTGGGCCTGGTGAGATAAACGTAGTGATTCAGAGTGTCAACGCAGCTAATGCGGAGCTTCGAGACCGAGTATTGTTCGAAGTTCACTGACTCGATATCGCCAACCGACGCGGGGTTCCGAGCGGGCTGATTGCATGGATTGCCGGCCGCCGGCGCAAGGTTCCCCACGTGCTCGCGATCGGATTTGTACTGAAACCGGTCGAAGCATTCCCAACCGCTGCCTTGGAAGTACTCGGAGCAATTCGGATTCGGAGCCGCCGCGGGTGGACCTGTCTGATTCAAATAGACCGACCCAGGATTGCAGTAGTAAACGCCTAATGAGCCGCCGGGGCGCGGATGCAAGCGGCGCAGTCCGTTGTAAAACAAATTCCCGAAATTTTGCGTAGATGCCGGCAGAGTCAGAATCCGCAGCCGTGAACATCTCTGTCGCGGGTAGAAAGTATGTGCCCAGTGCGGAACTCAACTTTCACCTGGGTCAGACCTGTCTTGCTCACGTCCACAAACCGCCCGCTGCTTCTCTACTGTGTCCGATGGTTTCTGGCCGTACGTCCAGCGAGCAGCGGAGTATCCCGCGGTCCATTCGACCTAGATAATCAGCCGATTCTCGGAGATGAGCGGCTTTCACAAGTTTCGCGTTTTAGAACGCGCTTCCTATGAACGGCAGCATCCGGCCCCAGTACATAACGCCGATCCACAGGAACAGTGATGTTGCCGCGATGAGCTTGGCGGAGATCGGCGCTTCTTCTCCAGGTCCAATCGTGTCCACCCTCTTGGAAATTCCGGTGATCCAGAACACGCATAGGTTCAGTCCGGCTAGCAGAACGAACAGCATCTTCCAGCGGAACGCGACGTTGTGGAAATATTGCACCGGATCCCCGGCGTACAGTAGGAATCCGGTGATCAGATTGAGAATGAACCCGGCGGATCCCCATACCGGAGTGGCTCGGTTGATTGGCCGGATTGGTAGGCGCTTGGCCAACCCCAGCATGCGCAGATCGAGCAGTCCGACCATGCCGAACAACATGGCCAGCCCGAAAAAGTGCAGCGTCTGGCAGGCGGGCACCACCCAGGCGTTGTGAACCACAAAGAAGTGGGGTCTGGTTGCCTTCAACCATTGGGAAAAATGTTCGATCAGTGTGTACATTGAGGCCTTAAAGGTGATTTGACTCACCCGGCAAACCGGCCACCGGTCCGATATAGGCCATCAAGCGGCCTGCCGTTATGGCTCCGATCCAACAGATCAGCGACATCACCGCTATCGCCTTTCCCTGGCTGGACACCGGACTCCGGTCGAGCATTGGATTGTGGAAAAAGCGACGGCGCAAAGCAATCAGCATGATGACTGCGACCACCGTGAAGCCCATCTTGATGTAAAACACCGGGTTGATCGCCTTCGTGGTCGCATCCGCCATCAGCAGGACGACTCCGGAGATGGCGTTCACCCAGAACCCGATCCACATCAGCGGGTAGAACTTCTCAAACGGGGTCAAGGGGAGCGCCGAGGCCACACCCAGAATTCGCAAGTCCGTGGCGACGCTCAAGCCGGCCAGAAGCCCGAGGCCGACTGTGTGGAGAAACAGGATTGTCGGATATCCCCAGATGGAGCCACCTTCGCGGATCCACACGCTCAACGAGAGTCCTTCAACCCATTGGAGGAACGCCATGTCACCTCGTCACCGGCTGACGGTCCAGGGCTATGAAGGTAGCGTAGTGTTTCGACGCTACTATCGTTTCGGTAGCTACGCGCGCGTGCCAGTCCGGGAGGTGAAGTCCTGTGACCCGACAGTTCATGTTTCGTTACCCTTCGTCTAGAGAACGGGAGCGGCCAGCCGCCTTACTATAGAGAGATCCCTTTTCAGGTTTTCAACCTAGCAAGCTTTGGACCAATTTGATAAAGGAAAGTCGGCCGCGCCCATCCGTCGCGGCATCGCTTGCATCCTGCTGAGAGGATTCTTGTTAGAAGATTCTTGGAGCTAAGCGTCGTCGCACAGGCTCGGCGAGGGGAAAAACCGCCCCGAGCGGCTCCCGAGCCGTATCACCCGAGCCTTTGCGTCCAACGGCACACCTGCACCCAACTCGCGGTCCATGGCTTCGGTTGCCGCAACTCCTTTCAACAAATCAGCATTTTGGGGCCAGAGACTGCCAGCGTGACACGCATACGAAGGTTTCCTTCAGCCAACGACTGGAAGAGTGGTCGACCATACGCCCGTGCGGCAGATCCTGCGGCGCACGGTCTATGAAACTGTCGCAACCGGAGGGGGCGGGGCGCGGCAGTATTCGCCTGGCTAAAGCGCTCAATTTGGGTCGGCCCAAATACCGGAATGCGGCAGAGCTGTTACCGTTCATCGTCGCCACCGTGAATGGCTCATAAAGAAGGCGATCAAAGAATGCAGTGAGCGATTGAATCCAGTCCTCGCTGTGGTGGCGCACAACGACGCCCTCCGCAAGCTGAAACACACCATGAGTACCGAATTGTTCAGCAAACTGCTCGTAGCGGTTGCGGTTCCGAGGATCTGTATTTATTCATGCGATCGTTCTTTGAATTGCCAGCGCGTCTTCCGGGTGGATCTCGCACCATCCGTCAATGGGATAATTGTCGGGTCCGAGTAAACACCAACTGCTCGTCCGTTTGCCGGAGATGTACTCTATGCGGTCGCCACTGCTGTCGTAGACGTTCAACTCGGTCGAGCCGAGGCGTTCCACGCGCCCGTGCGAAAGCCGGCCTGCGCAACCGCTATGGCGGAGGACGTAAAGAAGAACGCAGTCGAACGACAACTTCATTGAGAATTTTGATCTACTGTCGTCTCCAGTAAGCCGGAAGGTTCGGTTTCGTATCCCGCACGATCTCCAGAATCGCTTGCCGATCCAGCGGAGATAGCCGTGCAAATTTCGGGGTCTGATCCTTTCCGTTAAGGACGTCGAAGAGGCGTTGGTAGACGCGCTCACGGGCCTCCTTTGGCATGCCGTCGAACGCTTCGCTGTAAATCATATAGCTGAGGGGGTAGCGAAATAACCGCTGCTGCAGGTCGAAATCGCGCAATGACCGGCCTCGGCCATCCTTGGGACCGCGCTCGGCGAACGTCTTGGTGAACGTCGAAACTCCAGCGACGGTATCGGTGAGCGGAGCCTCGTCCGCAAACAACATATACGTCACCAAAGATTCAAGGTCGCTTTCGAATCGCGATCGTTCCGCGCCGCCGGATGGCCCATCGTGCTCCATCATGCGAGCCTGCCAGCCTACACGAATCATCAGGTCAGTCATCCGCGTCTGATGCTCAAGCGTCATTAGCGCGACGATATCGCTCGATCCGCTCAAATATCCCGAGCTGTCGAACTTCTTGGTCAAACTCAGGAGATTCATGGCTCCGCGGCTATCGAGCAGCTCCGGATGCGCCGGCTCATGCCCGACTGCATTGCCCAGGTGGCGCATCTCTCCGTGAGTGCCGGTCACGTACCAACCGCCCCAGCGATCCTCAAAACGAGTCCGATGGTCGGTGACGTTCTGTGCGCCGCGGAAGGCGGGCATGCCATCGGCGTCGGTGTAAGACGAAGCAATCAGCAATCCTGGGATACCCAGCGTTCCCTTGCTCTCGTGACACTGAAGGCAAACGTCGCGCCGGTCAAAGCGCGGCGGATTACTCTCCTGATCGAAGCTGTAAAAAATGATACCCTGCTTTGGGTCGAGAGCCGCTACTTCCAGCAAATTGCTCCCGCGCACGTAGCCCACCGTAACGTCGTCGTTGAAGTAGATCGCCCGCGGATTGCGCGGCGAGATGCGCGAAGCCTGGAAGCTGGTCTTCGAAAACACCAATGATTGCGAGTCGGGATTGACGTCGAGCGCTTTGAGAAGGCTGGGAAGATAGCCGAGAGTACCGCCGCTCGATTCAAGCTTCTGCCCGCCGGATTCAAGTTCCTTGTTG
>JASHRP010000478.1 GCA_030037375.1 Bryobacteraceae bacterium
CGTCGCGGCTCGACTTTACCTCCTGGTCCGGCGGAGGTCCCGGCACGCCCAGCTTCCAGGCGACGTTCACCCAGGCTGTCCAGGTGTACACGGCCAACTACCAACTTTCCTATTTGCTGAACGCGACCGCCAATCCCGCTAGCGGCGGCTCCTTCAAGACCTCGCCCGCGTCGCCGGACGGGTTTTTCCCGTCGGGCACGCAAGTCAGCATAACGCCGGTGGCCAATTCCGGCTACAAATTTACCGGCTGGACCGGCGACATTTCCGGCATTCTGACACCGGGGTACCTCACGATGAATATGCCTCATGCTGTCGTCGCGAACTTCGCCGCGGTTCCCGCCATTCCGCCCACCGGCATCATAAGCGCGGCGGGGCCGACTCCGGATGGTTCGGTTGCTCCCGGTTCGATCATTTCCATCTACGGCCAAAACCTCGCTGGGACATTGGTCAACGGTCCCACCGATCCGCTCCCGCAAACGCTCGGGAATGTCACCGTCACGGTCAACAATATGCTGATGCCGCTCTTGTTCGTTTCTCCGGGACAGATCAACGCTCAGGTTCCCATAGAGCTGACTGACGGTACTTATACCCTGACCGTAAATTTCCTGGGACAACCGCCGGTTTCCGGGACTTTCACGGTGAAACAGAACGCCCCGGGCGTGTTTACGCAAGCCAATGCGCAGAATCAGCCGCTCGCGGCGGCGCTCCATCAGGACGGCACGCTGATCACGGCGAGCAGTCCCGCGCGGCGCGGCGAAATCGTGAGCCTATATGGAACCGGCTTTGGCCTGAGCCAGACGATCGCCGACGGCTTCCCCGCCCCGCTCACTCCGCTGATTCCCGCAGCCAGTTCCGTGTCGATCACTGCGGGCGGCGTTACCGTCCCCGCGACCTGGGCGGGCGCGGCGCCGACTCTGGTCGGAACCGATATCGTTCAGTTGCAGATCGTCGATTCGATTCCCTCCGCCACCACCGTGAATCTTACGGTGAGCGCCGGAGGCAGTCAGAGCTCGATGGTTCAGCTTCCCGTCGAGTAATCGAGTCAGATAATTCGTAATCGCCGTGTAACCCGGCCGCCGTCAGCATCACGCTACAGTGGTCCAAGAGGGACGCATGGCCACGCTTACGGAAACCACCGCCGCATTATCCTCCGAAGAGCTCCGCAAGATCGACGCATACTGGCGGGCGGCGAATTATCTGTCGGTCGGACAGATTTATCTCTACGACAATCCCTTGCTCAAGGAGCCGCTTCGCATTGAGCATATCAAGCCCCGGCTGCTGGGGCATTGGGGCACCACGCCTGGCCTTAATCTGATCTACGCGCACTGCAATCGCGTGATCAAGAAGTACGATCTCGACATGATCTACGTCTGCGGGCCCGGCCACGGCGGGCCGGGCATGGTCGCCAACACGTGGCTGGAAGGAACTTATAGCGAGCTGTACCCCAACATCGGCCAGGACGCCGAAGGGATGAAGCGGCTGTTCACGCAGTTTTCCTTCCCCGGAGGCATTCCTAGCCATGCCGCGCCAGAAACACCCGGGTCCATTCACGAAGGCGGCGAACTGGGCTACGCCCTGGCGCACGCCTACGGGGCCGCGTTCGACAATCCCAGCCTGATCGTGTGCTGCGTGGTCGGCGACGGAGAGGCGGAGACCGGGCCGCTGGCGACAAGCTGGCACTCCAATAAATTCCTGAACCCGGCGCTGGATGGCGCGGTGCTGCCCATCCTGCATCTCAACGGATACAAGATCGCCGGGCCGACAGTGCTTGCCCGCATTCCGAAACAGGAATTGTCGAATTTGTTCGCGGGGTACGGATATCAGGCTTACTTCATCGAAGGCAGCGATCCCGCGGAAGTGCATCAGGCCATGGCCGGGTGCATGGATACGATGATTGAGCAGATCCGTTCCATACAATCCGAGGCGCGCGCGAACGGATTCACCAAGCGTCCACGCTGGCCGATGCTGGTGCTGCGCACACCCAAAGGCTGGACCGGACCGAAAGAGGTAGACGGCGTGCCGGTGGAAGGAACGTTTCGGGCGCATCAGGTTCCGCTCGACGATCTGGCCGCCAAACCGGAGCGCATCAGGATGCTCGAATCGTGGATGAAGAGTTACCGTCCGCAGGAACTATTCGATCAAAACGGAACGCCCATCGCGGAGTTGACTGAGCTTGCTCCAGAGGGGGATCGGCGCATGGGCGCGAATCCCCACGCGAATGGAGGATTGCTGTTGCGCGATCTGAGCGTGCCGGATTTCCGCGAGTACGCGGTAAAGATTGCGCGGCCCGGCTGCGAGCGAGCGGAAGCCGCGCGCGTGCTCGGCAAGATGCTGCGCGACGTGATGAAGATGAACTTCGCCACGCGCAACTTCCGCATCGTCGGGCCGGACGAAACCAATTCGAATCGGCTCAATGCGGTTTTTGAGGTGACGAACCGGGAGTCGACGGCGGAAATTATTCCGGGAGACGATCATATCGCGCCCGACGGCCGCGTGATGGAAGTGCTGAGTGAGCACATGTGCCAGGGGTGGCTGGAAGGCTATCTGCTGACCGGCCGGCACGGCTTCTTCTCCTGCTACGAGGCCTTCGTCCACATCATCGACTCAATGTTCAACCAGCACGCCAAGTGGCTGGAGAGCAGCCGCAAAATCAAATGGCGCAGGCCGATCGCATCGTTGAACTATCTGCTCACCTCGCACGTGTGGCGGCAGGACCATAACGGCTTCAGCCATCAGGACCCCGGATTTATCGATCACGTGGTGAACAAGAAGGCAAGCGTGGTTCGCGTGTATCTTCCCCCCGACGCGAATTGCCTCCTATCGGTCGCCGATCATTGCCTGCGCAGTAGGCACTATGTGAACGTGATCGTCGCGGGAAAGAATCCCGAACCGGTG
>JASHRP010000479.1 GCA_030037375.1 Bryobacteraceae bacterium
TTCCCGCCAGGCATCTTCGACTTTGCTCTCGTAGAGGAAGATCTCCACCAGAACCGAATGATCTCCGTCGGGCGGCAACCAGCGTGGACGGGCTTGGCTGTGAGCCTTCTTCTTCTCTTTCGCGATACGAGCGCGGATTTCAGCGAGGGCGCGGTCGCGCCACTCCGGCCACGCGCTGGCTTTGGCCGCGTGCTTCTCCAGTGTCCTGTAGGTCTCCGGAAAGGGTCGTTCTACGAATTCAGCCCAGACGAGATTCATGGCCTCGGCGTGACGGCTGCGTCGATGGTACTCCTCAGCCGCTAGCTCACGCAGCCGGGCATCGGTATGGTCGGGGAACGCCTTGAGTCCGGTTTCCGCCCAGAGGAGCGCCTTGTCATGCTGGCCAGCTTCCTGGTAAACCTCCGCGATTCGCAAATAGCTGTAGGCACTCGATAGGTCCTTGCTCATCACCGCGACGAGCTCTTCAATTTCGCCCGACCCGCGCGCCAACGATTCCATGATGTGGGTGATTCGGAAATGCTGGCCCCATTCGGATCGCTCGTGCTTGGCCGTGCGCGGCGGCACCTTTTCCCACTCGGCCTCGGCCAGTTGCCGGTAGGCCTTCAGTCCTTTGGCCCCCAGGATCTTTGCGTAGCGTTCGGCGGCGCCGAAGAAAACGTCGAAGGCGCTGTGCAGTTCCCACTGGAAGAGCCGCTTGGCCAGATCGGCTGGATCCGGCCTTGCCTCCAGACATGCCTTATAGTGGATCTCCTCCAGTCGGTCTCTCAGCGTGCTGAAGTGGCCATCGGAATCATCCACCGATTCGATGGCCCGTAACAACGATTGCAGTGCGGACTCGCATAACTCGATCACAACGCCAGCCTGGCCATCGTTCCGCAGTTGCTCGATGGAATCGATGACATCATCGACGCCACGCGCCCAGCCGGAGGCCTCGCGATAGTGCACGAAACCGTGAACCCGTACGGCCTTCTCAAACGCCCTTCCAACCGCGGCGGCTCCGCTATCCGGTCCGGATCTGCGAGCCGCGTAAAGGATGAGCCGCTCGCGAACCCGATCGTCGTCCTTTGCCCAATCGAGCATCATCCTAACGAGCGTTGCTTTATCCTCGTTCTGAAGGATCCTTTCGGCATCTGCCAGGGTGACCTCTTTGGCCTTGCGCCCTCTGGCCGGGTTCGGCGGTCCCGCGTCCCGGTTAAGCCACGCCAGCGCTGCCGCCACGCAGTGCTTACAAAATGCGCCGCCCCTTCCGGCCGGGCAATCGCAAGAATAATCGAGGATGCCCTCGTCCGCCGTCAGCGAAACCGCGTAGTCCTGACTTCCTCGTACAAGCGCGTGAAGGCCGCCGTCGGCCGCTTTCAGCGACTCGACGTGGCCGTGGGAAAAATAATCCAGGCCACGCTGGTAGGACTGTGCGCCGGCGAGACGGCGAATGACCGCGTCGGTCATTGCCGCTGAAAGGCTACTTGCCATCCCTTGATTATTGCGAAATGATGCTGGACGGTTTTATTCGGTCTTCCCCCCACAAGTGTCGAGCTCACTGCCGCCACTGGCTTGTAATCTGCGCCGCCCAGCCGCTATTCAAAATCTTCGCTTTTGTCCCGGATTTCCAACTTGAACTGCGAACCCTCGTAGGTCATCAACATCCGGCCGAAGGCGTCCCAAGTGATCTCCTGCCCGTCGATAATCAACAGTGGTATTTGGCCGTCTTGTGCGTCATCCCACCCTATCCGGCCTCGCACAATTCCGTGGTCGGCGATCTCCGGTCCGAAGGCGCCCTCTCTGATGTGCTGGAGGGACAAGGCGCGGCGGATTCTGTCGATCAATCGTGCCAGCAGCGCCAGTAGATCAGCATTTGGATCACCGATCACCTGAAATTGATAGCCGCCCGGACTTCCGTCGCGAAGCTCGAACGCTTCCAGTGCAACGCCTGGACCGAACAAGCGGGTGCGGAAATGAAAAACGTGGACTTTTCCTTTGCAGTCAGCGAGCTCGACGGGGTCAAATCTCACGTGCTCGAACTTATCCAACCCCTCCAGCTTGGCGATCTCGGCATTGAAGCAGCGGGTGCAGATCTGCCGGTAACCCTTCTCAGTCGAACCGTAGTTGACGATGTCGAAGTCCGGCGTAGATTCTTCGCATTTGGCGCAACGAATCTTCCTCTGTCCGAGCTCGGCTTGATCCATAAGTCGTGAGCATAGCAGGGCGGCCGGACTATCGATAGCCGAATCGGTCCAGAGTTGCTTTCAGCAATGCTGGCGAAGATCGGAAGCTCGTCGTCCTAAGGCGGTCGATTGCAGGTGCTAGTTCAACCAAACCCCGCGTGGCCGCCTCGCCCAGCACCCCGAGGAGTCCGTAACGTGCAGGCCTCGATTGGCAGCAGCAAGGCGAGCAGCCTTCTCGTCCAATAGGATGATATCTGCGTGCATAGACTCCGCCAGAAGAATCGCCGCTCGCTCGCCTGCTTGAAGTTTCTCCAGGCCTAAAGTTGCCGAAGGAGGGTCCTCTTTGAGGGCGATCCAGCTTGGCAAGTTTGATGCCCAAGTTCGAACCGGCTCTGGAGCACCTTCGTGCAGTGTTCAGCCATCACAGCGTGTGGGTGCGGAATCCGGGGCATGTGAATAAGCGTTCCGGGAAATGGTGAATAGGGATTCCGGGAAATGCTGGAAGGCGATTCCGGCGGGATGTGGAAGGGAAATCGGCCCAGCCCGGAATCGTTATTCACA
>JASHRP010000480.1 GCA_030037375.1 Bryobacteraceae bacterium
CCGCGAATCCAGCATTGCCGGTCCAGTGCCCCGTCGCGCGATACAAAACGATCAGCCAAGCTCCCAGCGCTAGCGCCGGCGCCAGAAAATAGATGGCTTCGCGCCGCAAGCGCTCTCGAAACCACAACCACGCCGCGAACACCACCGGAGTGGTCAAAGCCGTCTCTTTCGTCAGGACCAGCAGCGTGCACGCCGCCCCGCACCACCCCCATCGCCCATCCAGAAAGAGCAGCAGCGCGAGCATCGTCAGCGTCATCGCCGGCATATCGAGCTGCACCATCATCGACTGCGTGTAGAACAGCAAAGTCCCTAGCAGAAACCCGGCAGCCGCGAACGCTGGAGCTCCCGCAGTCCCGCGCGCCAAACGAATCGCCAGCAAGAACGCCAGCGTCAATCCGGCCGACGCGACTATCAGCATCGCCAGCCTCGCCGCCACGATCGAGTAACCGAAAACCCGCCAAGTCAGTGCAACGAGTCCCATCACCGCGGGCGGATGCACGTTCGGCAGCGTCGAATGCGGCACCCACGCACCGTCCCGATAAATGTCGACCGCCGCGGGGACAAACTGCCCCATCTCGTCCCAATGGAACGGGAGATTTAAATACCGGATGTGGAGAACGACCGTGAGCGCGGCAAAAAAAGGCAGGAGGGAAATAGCGGACCAGACCCGCCGGCTGCCCACTTCGTTATTGGATCACTTTGCCGCTGGGCGGCTGCGCTTCCAGCTTGATTTCGCCGAATGTCGACTCATACTGTGTGATGTTCTGCGTCAGCACGTTGGCCAAAGCCTTCGCTTGCTGCGGGCTCAAGAACAGTCCCTGATGATTGACAATTGTGACGCTGTCCGGCGCGGTCTGGTTGATGGTTCCGAACAGCAGGAAAAAGTCCCACAGGCTGACGCGAACCTGCACGCTATTGGCGTAAGTCTCGCGGTAATCCGCGGCGTTCGTGAGCTGAACTTTTGTAGGCGTCTGTTGGGGAGTCATATATGTTCTACGTTCTGATGCCCAGCGCGTCCAGAAGGAACGCGTAGTTGAATGCGGTCTCCTTAAAATATTCGTATCGGCCCGACGAGCCAAAGTGCCCGCTGCCCATGTTGACCTTCAGCAGCAGCCGGCGTTTATCCGTCTTCAGCGCTCGCAGCTTCGCTGCCCACTTCGCCGGCTCCCAATAGGAGACGCGCGGATCGTTCAGCCCGGCCGTAATCAGCATCATCGGATAAGCCTGCGCGCGAACGTTCTCGTACGGCGAGTAGGACTTGATGCACTCGTAAAACATCTTATCGTTCGGATCGCCCCACTCCTCATATTCCCCGACCGTCAGTGGCAGCGAAGCGTCCAGCATACTATTAAGCGCGTCCACGAAGGGAACGCCCGAAAGCGCGACCGCGAACAGATCCGGCCGCAGATTCACGACCGCCCCCGTGAGCAACCCGCCTGCGCTACGGCCTTCAATTGCCAGTCGTTCCGCCGAAGTATAACCCTTCGCGATCAGCGCCTCCGCGCACGCGATGAAATCGGTGAAGGTGTTGGGCTTCTTCAACAGGCGTCCGTCTTCGTGCCAAGGCTTGCCCAAATCTCCGCCCCCTCGCACGTGCGCGATCGCATACACCAACCCGCGATCGAGCAGACTGAGCCGGTCCGGGCTGAACGACGGTTCCGTGCTGATTCCATACGATCCATAGCCGTACAGCAGCATCGGCGCGCTTCCGTCGCGAGCCACGCCCTTCCGCGACACCAGCGAAATCGGCACCTCGACGCCATCCGGGGCCTTCACGAGAATCCGCTCCGACTGGTAATTCGCCGGATCGTAGCCGGGAACCTCCTGCTGCTTCTTCAACTCCCGTTCGCGAGTACGCACGTTATAATCGAACACCGACGCGGGAGTCACCAGCGACGTATAGGTGAACCGCAGAACCGTCGTGTCGTATTCCGCGTTGCCGCTCACAAGCACGCAATAGTCTGGCTCCGGAAACTCGATGTAGTGCGTCTCTCCCGAATCGACCTGCCCTGAATCAAAGTGCTGTATGCGGATTCGCGGTAATCCTCGATCGCGCTCCTCGTAGATCAAATGACCGGCGAACGCCACCACGCCCTCAACTGTGACGTCAGGCCGCGCAGGCAAAATCTCGACCCAATCGTCGGGCTTCGCCACCGGAGCCCGCACCACCCGAAACGTCTTCGCTCCGCCATCGTTCATGCGAATGAAGAACGAATCGCCGTGATGCGTCAAATCGTACTCCACGCCCGCCCGCCGCGGCAGCACGATTCGAAATTCCCCCAACGGCTCCGCTGACGGCAGATAACGCACCTCGGTCGTGAGCGAGCTTACCGAGTTGATCGTCAAAAACGCCCGGCTAGAGGTCTTCGATACGTCGAGCTCGAATCGCCGGTCTGTCTCGTGAAAGATCTCTGTGGCTCCCAAGCCGCCCAGCGCGTACCGGAACACTTTGAACGGCCGCTTCGCCTCGTCGAGCACCGTGTAGAACAGGGTCGCGTTGTCCTCCGCCCATTCGAGCGCATAGGATGTGTTGCCGATCTCCACCGGCAGCATTTTGCCCGACTCGAGATCCCTCACCACAACCGTGAACACCTCGTCGCCCGTCTCGTCAATCGAGTACGCCAGCAGCTTGTGATTCGGGCTCGGCGCGAATACTCCGATTTGGAAATACTTCCGCCCTTCCGCCATCAAATTGCCGTCGAGCAAAATCTCCTCGGCCACATCCAGCGATCCATGCTTCCGGCAATAGACGCGATACTGCTTCCCTTCCTCCGTGCGCGTGTAGTAGAAATAATCGTCGCGCTTCACCGGCACCGTGAGGTCCGTCTGCTTGATGTGCGAAAGGATCTCCGCGTAGATCTTGGCTTGCAGATCCTCCGTGTGATCCATTTCCGCCTTGGTGTACGCGTTCTCCGCTTCGAGATAGGCGATGGTATCGGGATCTTCGCGATTCCGCAGCCACGCGTAATTGTCCGTGCGCGTGTCGTCATGAACGGTCATCACGTGGGGCACGATCTTGGCCGTAGGCGGTTGTATCGCGCGTTCCGGAGTTGCGAGAGTTATCGGCATGAGGCGAAGAAACAGCGTACCCTAGACGCGGGCAGCCGATCTCTATTCTAGCCCCAGCCCCTACAATGAAATTTGCCGCATGCTCCGAGCACTCCGCCCCGCGATCCTTCTCCTGTTTGCCGCTCTGGTATTGTTCGCCGGCGGCCCAGGCTTCCGCAGCGCGGCCCAATTTAACGAGCACTACGCCAAACACGGCCGCGAGTTCGGCCACATCACGCAAGCGCAGCATCTGACGCTGGCCCAGGAGCTCCGTGATGCACCCGTAGGCGGCCCGATCCTCGAAGCCATCAAGCCGGGCGGCGTCTTCACGCGTTTTGATCGCCGCACCGGCTACTTCGGCGCATACAATCGCGACCGCACCATCCGCACCTTCTTCATCCCCAATGATGGCGAGCGCTACTTTCGTCGCCAGGCCACGCGGCCTGACTAAGGCTCAATGACCGACTCCGAAGTCCGAGCCTACCTTCAAGAGAACGGCTACCCGCAGCACCTCGTTCGCGAAGGCCGCGCCGGCTTGATCCGCCGTTGGCGCGAATTCGTCGAGCAAGTCGAGCGCGGCTACGATCTGGGCCTCGAAGACTACCGCAACGATCTCGACATCCGCGGCATCCTGCGGCTAGTGGGAGCCGAAGACGCCGAGGTCCTCGCTCTCGACGAACGGCTCCGCGCGCAACTCATCCCAGTCCGTCACCGCATCTGGGAAAGCGCGCCAGGCGAAGTCTTCTGGGATTTCGGTTATCCCCGCAACGCAGGTGAAGAGCTTCTCGAAGGTCTCCGCTCCGAGAACTTCCTCGAATCCTGAGAATTTCGCTCCAGCGCGCGCACCAATTTGGGCGAGGACCAAAATGGAAAACACCCGCGCCGAGACGGATCGAGCCAAATCGATCCAGCAAACCCTGCTTCAAATGGACAAGCAGTTCGGGAAAGGCGCGGTGCTCCAGCTCGGCTCGCGCAATGCCCAAGCCGTGACCGTCATTCCCACGGGCTCGATCTCCGTCGACGCCGCGCTGGGCGTCG
>JASHRP010000481.1 GCA_030037375.1 Bryobacteraceae bacterium
CCGTGTTCGCACCCACAGCCGCGAGCGTGCCAGCCAGCGCAACCGCGAATTTAATAACGTAGCCCCTCACAAATTCCCTCCCCCGGTTAGTGGCCATCGCGCAAGATTCTTCTCCACCTCGATCGCTTCCCCCGCGGACAATCCGGCAAGGAGGAAGGCCCATATCGAGATTCCAAAGCGCGCAAAAGGATAATCGACGAGAGCATGAACGAAAGCCGCAAGCACTCCGAAGCTCCACGGGCAGGATCGAGTCCTTCGCGCGATGCATGCCGCGAGACCGGCCCATAGAGCGGCGTACGGCAGGCCGCCTTCGGCGGACCACTCCAGCCAATCGCTATGCGCCTGTTCGACCGATGCGCCGTCGTCGAACTCGGCGTACTGCGGATAGACCGCGGCGAAGGTTCCGAGCCCGAATCCGCTCCACGGACGAGAAGCAATCATCGCTTCCGTAGCGTGAAAAATTTCGCGACGGCCGGCGAAGGGATCCGGTTCGGCGAAGCGCCTAATCAGCCTGTCACCCCCGGCCAGCGCGGCGACTGCAGCGGCCAAAAAAGCGAGGACAACCGCGCTCCATCGGCTTGGCAACTGCAGGTTCGCGCCAAGCCCTCGACGCATCAGCAACACGCTGGCAGCGGCCTCACCGACTAGGATCGCGGCCCCGGCGCGCGAGCTGGAGGCGATGCCTGCCCCGAGCATCAAAACCGGGGGAATCGCCTCCAGCCACCGCGGCTTGCGGGACAGCTCATATAGGGCCGCGGGAAAACACAGCTCGAGGAACTGCGCGAAATTGTTCCGGCTGGGGAAAGGCCCCCAGTTGTCCGGGTAGGAAGCAGGAACCAGCCACAGGATTCTCCCCGGCGACGTCCAGTAAGCAAAGACGCCGATCGCGCTCACTACAGCCCCGAACCACGAGAACCAGCTTAAGAAAGCCGCCCGCGATGCCGGCTTCGAGAAGGCGAGAAAGGCTCCCAACGCTGTTGCCGACAGAGCCAGATTCCGAAGTGCGGCATTAAGGGTCGCATAGCGGTAAACCGTTGCTCCCAGTACGAGCTGCGCGAACCCCCAGACGCCAATCCCGAGCCATAGGAGCGCACCGCGCGGGAGTCGCCCCGCGTACCGCAAGCACTGGACTGTTACGACGCCGAAGATGCCAATTTCGAAGGCCCAGGCGATCAGAGGATCGGGAGTCCAGATGGCGCCCGTGGCACAGGCGGCCAGCAGAAAAAGAATTGCGCCGCTTCTACACATGAATATCGAATCACGCGTAGGCGCACTGGAGGCGGTCGTCGAAGGCGCGGCGCACCAGCCAGTCACTGGGATGATAGTCGGGTACCATTTGCTCGAGCCACTGGATGGCGCGGACCGCATCGCGCGCTTCGGTCGCCATCCGCAGGGCTTCGAGGCCTCGCCCGAGCTCCGACGCATTTACGGCTGCGCCGGCCAGCACGCGAATCTGCGGATGCGGCGTCGGCACGGTGTTCTCTTCATACGCGCTGAGTTCCTCGAACAGCTTCTCTCCCGGCCGGATGCCGATGAACTCGATCTCGATATCGCGGCCCAGCTTAAGGCCGCTGAGCAGGATCATCTTGCGCGCCAAGTCCAAGATGCGCACGGGTTCGCCCATCTCGAGCACGAATATCTCGCCCTGACCGCCCATTGCGCCGGCCTGCAGCACCAGTTGCGCGGCTTCGGGCGTGGTCATGAAGAACCGCCGCATATCCGGATGGGTAACCGTGACCGGTCCTCCGCGCGCGATCTGTTCATGGAAAACACGGACGACGCTTCCGCTCGATCCGAGCACATTGCCGAACCGCACCGCAAGGAAGCGCGTCCGGCACGCGCCCGCCATCGACATCGCCACTAGCTCGGCAAGGCGCTTGGTCGCGCCCATGACATTCGCCGGACGAACCGCCTTGTCGGAGCTGATCAGCACGAACTCATGGACACCGGACTCCGCGGCGGCGCGGGCAACGTTCCGCGTGCCGAACACGTTGTTCGCGACGGCTTCGAACAAGTGAGCTTCCATCAGTGGGACGTGCTTGTAGGCGGCGGCGTGATAAACCGACCGAGGCGCGTGATCCCGGAAAATCTCCTCCACGCGCCGGGTGTCGCGGATATCGCCGATTTCGGGATAGAACCGGATGTGCGGATGGGCGGCGCGCAGCTCGCGGTCGATCTCGTAAAGCGCCGTCTCGGATTGATCGACGCCGACCAACGCCACCGGCTGGCTGCGCGCGATGTGGCGGCATAATTCGCTTCCGATCGAGCCTCCGGCCCCGGTCACCAGCACTGGGCCTCTCGGAATTTCGCGCAGGCCGGCGCGAGCGAGATTCACCGGTTTGCGGTCAAGCAGATCCTCGGGCCGAACCTCCGCAATCCGGCGTACTCGCGAGCGGCCGGAACGAACGGAAGCCACAGCGGAGCAGATTAGATTCCCAAACGGGCGGCGGTAGGGGAGCCTCATTGAGTTTGCGCCCTCGCGGAGTGGCAGAAGATTTGGCTCGCGCCGGGCGGTGGCCATTTGACCAATGGCTGCTCGCGCAGCGCGACGCGTGTAAGCAGCGGATCGGAGTTCCAGCTTTCGAGAATCCGCGCGACGCCGTGCAGCGCCCGCCTGCGGGAAAACAGCCGCACGGCCGTGAGCGCCATGATCCTGATGTCGAGAGCTACGGAGGCGTGTTCGATATAAGCCAATGCGAGCCGGCTCTTCCACGGACGGATGAGCTGGTTATAAAGCAAGTCAGGATCGGGAGAACCCGCCAGGATCTCGCCCTCGTCGGCAAATACGATGGAGGCAAGATCGGTGATGCCAGGACGTACCTTGAGAGTCTCGCGCTCCGCCGCGGTGTAAAGCAGCGCCTCCGCCGGGACTTGCGGCCGCGGACCAACGAGGCTCATCCGGCCGATCAATACGTTCCAAAGCTGCGGAACCTCATCCAGCTTCAGGCGGCGCAAGACGCGCCCCAGTCTGGTGATGCGTGGGTCGCCCGACGCGGTCGAATTGACTCCTGACTTCCACGCGTCCGGCCGCATAGTGCGGAGCTTTACCATTC
>JASHRP010000482.1 GCA_030037375.1 Bryobacteraceae bacterium
GACAAGGTCGACACGATCGGGCACGCGCAAACCGCGATCACGGACATTCAGAACGCGGTGCAGGCGCTCGGCTTGGTGCAGGGCGTGGTCGGCGACGGCGAAAACGACCTTACCTACGCGATCGGCTTGGCAAACTCGCAAATCACCAACGAATCGGCCGCCGAATCCAATATCAGGGACGCGAACGTCGCGCAAGAAGCGGCGGCTCTAACCCAGGGACAAGTCTTGCAGCAGTCGTCGGTAGCGGCGCTGGCGCAGGCTAACGCGGAACCTGAAGCGCTGTTGAAGCTCTTCTCCTAATCGGTTCGCGGCTAACGTTCCCGGATAGTTGGGCCGATCTTCTACCGAAGAACGGTCCAACTCCGTTTTTGGAGGGATAAATGGGAACGACACCCAGTGCACTAAATTCAACCTCAGCATCCACGGCCACCTTTAACGGAACCAGCCAGTACGCGGGCGACCTGCAGCAGGCGATCAATCAGGCTGTCACGATCGCCTCCATTCCGCTCACGGAGTTGGAAGACAATGTCGCGACCCTGCAATCGGAATCGAGCGAAGTAACCACCCTCCAAAACGACTTCGCCAGCGTCCAGTCCGCAATCCAGCAGATTGGCTCCGTGGCCGGCAACGGTTCTTTGTCGGGGACCGTGTCCGACAGCACCATCGCATCCGTGACGGTGGACCAGTCCGCGAACCCCACCCCAGGAACCTACGATCTGGATGTGATTTCCGCGGGGTCTCCGTCCAGCACCATCAGCAACAACGGACTGCCCACCGTAACCGATCCCAGCCAGACTTCCATCAGCACGTCGAGCTCATACACGCTGACCGTCGGCGATTCCACCTACACCGTCAACCCATCCACAAACACTCTGGATGCGCTTGCGGAAGCGATCAATTCGGGCAACTACGGTGTAACCGCGACCATCGTCAATATAGGCGGCCCGTCGTCGCCGGATTACCGGCTCTCTCTTCAAAGCACCTCATTGGGGGATGAAAATATTCAGCTCAATGACGGGGCGCAGGACTTATTGAGCGTGCTGACGTCGGGGTCGCCCGCGCAATATACAGTCGATGGGCAACCCGCTTCACCTGCCTCGCCGATTTCTTCCGACAGCAGCACCGTTACCATTGCTCCCGGCGTCACTGTCAACCTGCTTCAAGCAGGAGACACCACGATAACCGTCGCGGCGGATTCCTCCGCCGCGTCGAGCGCCCTTTCGGCCTTCGCAACCGCTTACAATGCCGCCCTCGCGGAGCTGGGAAATAACCGTGGACAGGCCGGCGGATCCCTCACCGGGCAGAGCCTTGTCCTGCAGTTGCAGCAGACATTATCGAATGTGGCGGAGTTCACCGGCGGGAGCGGGAACGTGCAGAACCTGGCCGATATCGGTCTAACCTTCAATTCGCAAGGCCAGCTAAGTTTTGACCAAGCCACCTTCGAAAACGCCGCGGCGACCGATCCGAACGACGTCGCCAACTTCCTGGGATCGACCACGGGCGGCGGATTCCTGGGAAACGCGACAAATCTGTTGAACGGGCTCACCGACTCGAGCACGGGCATATTCACGGAAACGCAGAATTCCTACCAGCAGCAGATCACTTCCGATAACTCAGAGATCACTGACACGCAGGCTCGCATCACCACCATGCAGAACAATCTGACGGCGCAGATGTCACAGGCCGACACGATGATCGCGTCGCTCGAGTCGCAGGTAACGTATTACACCAGCTTGTTCACGGATACCCAGGATGCAATCGCAAACGGATAGGTGCCGGGCGGCGATCAGCGCGGGAGACTACAGCCGCGCGGACCGCTTGCTGGTCGAACTGCGGGCCGAAGTTGAGCAAGCCTGGCCCGCGGCCAGCGCAGAAGAACGGCAGATCATGGCCGGCGAAGTCCTGGAGTTGCTTACCTGGGCTCGCCACACGGTGCTGGTGAGGCGGTCACATACGCAACGAAGGCTCAATCAGCTTGTCCGCTGCGGCGCGTATGTCATGCCGAACGTACGCGCAATCCGCTGCGTCGAACTTGACGGGTAACCCGCCCCGGGCCGTCGGAGAGCTAACGCTTCAGCGTTTAATCTCCGACGCCTAAGCTGAATCAGCCATTTAAAATCAGTCTCTTAGCCCTGGCATTCCGGTTGCATTCGCGGCAACATCATGTTCGAGGGCTTGGCCGCCAACTACGAGCGGTATATGACTCTGCTCGCCGAGCGTCAAAAGTTGGTCGCATCCAACATCGCGAACGCCGATACACCTGGCTACCATACCAAGGACATCGATTTCCGGTCGGAATTCGAAAACCTGTCCGAGGACATGTCTCCCAACGTGATCGAGCCGCCCAACCTCGCTGTAAAATCCGACGGCAACAATGTCGACCTGGACCGGGAAGCGCGGCTGCTTGCGGAAAACGCGCTGCGGTACCAGATTGCGACTAATTTCGCTCACGGCGATTTGAACGATGTGAAAATGGCCATCAACGAGGGCAAGAGCTGATGGACTTGCTCTCGGCTCTATCAGTCAGCGCTTCGGGATTGTCGGCGCAAAGGGCGCGGACGGAGCTGCTGGTCGAAAATCTCGCCAATTCGGATACCACGCGCACGCCGGAGGGCGGTCCCTACAAGCGCAAGGACGTGGTGTTCGCGTCCGACCCGCAGTCCGGCGAATTCTCTTCTCTGTTCGAAAGCCAGATGAGCGCCCAAGGCGAGGGCGTGCGCGTCGCGCAGGTAATCACCGATACGCAGCCGCCCGAGAAGCGCTATCTCCCCGGGCATCCCGACGCGGATGCCGACGGTTATGTGGCATTTCCGCGCGTGAATCCCGCCGAGGACATGGTCGATCTGTTGAGCGCCTCGCGCAGCTATCAGGCCAACGTTTCAGCGATCTCCGCCGTGAAGGACATGATCCAGAAATCGCTCGACCTGTTCAAGTAAACTCCTCATGCCGCTGACCATCTCTTCCCTGCCCTCGGTTGCTCCTCTCGACACGTCGGGGAGTTCTTCTTCGCAAGCCGCCGCGACGCCCTTCAAGAACGTCTTGGATAACGCGATTCAGGAAGTCGAAGGCGCGCGGACGAACGCGAACCAAAGCATCAACCAATTTTTGTCTGGCGAGGGCGAGGATTTGCACTCCACCATCCTGGCATCCCAGCGCGCCGATCTCGAATTTCAAATGTTCCTCCAGGTCCGCAACAAGGTGGTCTCGGCGTATCAGGAAGTCATGAAGATGCAGATGTAGTTGGCGCCGGACCATGCCCAGCCAAGTCACCCGATTATTGCGAGCTCTTACTGTCCAGCAACGCTGGACCATCGGTATCGTTACAATACTCATGCTCGCCGGCATGTACGGTTTCCTCCGATGGCAGCGCGAGAGCAACTTCCGCCCGCTATTCACCGATCTTGCGGCCGAGGACGCCGCTCCGGTTCTTCAAAAGCTCAAGGAAGACGGCGTCGACTACCGCCTGGCGAATAACGGCGCGACGATCTCCGTTCCGGAGGATCGGGTCGCGGAGCTGCGCCTCGAAATGGCCGGAGCGGGACTGCCGAAGAGCGGACGGCTGGGGTTCGAAATCTTCGACAAGGCCAACTTCGGAATTACCGAGTTCGCCGAACACGTGAACTATCGCCGCGCGCTGGAGGGCGAACTGGAGCGGTCGGTCATGTCCGTGGCCGAGATCGAACAGGCGCGGGTTCATATTTCGCTGCCGGAGGAGTCCGTTTTTCTAGAAAATCGGCAACCGGCGAAGGCGAGCGTCCTGATAAAGATTCGCCGCGGAGCCAGCCTGCCCGAGTCGGCTGTTCCGGCCATCACCAACCTGGTTGCAAGCGCGGTGGAAGGATTGACTCCCGAGAACGTTTCGGTGTTGGATATGCGCGGCAACCTGCTCAATCGCCCTAAGCGCTCCGACCCGGCGGGCGATTCCTCCAACGCGTCGCTTGAATATCGCCAGAAGGTGGAGCACGATTTGGCGGCGAAGCTCGATTCGACGCTGGAGCCGGTGGTGGGCGCGGGGCGGTTTCGCACCGCGGTCTCGGCCGACTGCGAAATGAAGAGCGGGGAGCAAAGCGAGGAGACTTTCGATCCCGATCACTCCGTGATGGTGAGCTCGCAGAAGACCGAGGACATATCCTCGCAGAATCGAGCCACGGAAGGCATTCCCGGTACTGCGTCCAATCTGCCCGAAGGCAGCGCACGCCCCGCATCTGGTTCCACCACTTCGCGCAAGACCGAGAACGTCAATTATCAGACCACGCATACGGTCAAGCACACGGTTCTGCCGCAGGGCGCGATTGAGAGGCTTTCGGTTTCGGTCCTGCTTGATTACGACGTGCAATGGCAAGGCGCCAAGCGGATTCTCAATCCGCCGAGCGCGGACCGCCTGAAAGTGATTCACGATCTGGTCGCCGCCGCGGCTGGTTTGAACATGGAACGCGGCGATCAGTTGATTGTCGAAAGCTTGCCCTTCGAATCGACATTGAATCTGGAAGCGCCGGTTTCCGACACGCCGGGAGCCGGAGCGCCGGCCGCGAAGCTGACCCTGCTCGAACAGCTTAAGAAAGATCCCAAGATGATGGTCGGGGTTGCCGGGCTGGTTGTCGTGGTACTGGGCGGCGCATTCTTTGCGATTTCCAAGATGAAGAGTCCCAAAGCTAAAGTGACTGAGGTGCGTACGCGCGGACAACTGCCGACGCCAGCGGAACAATCACCGAGCGCCCCTGAACACGCGGTTCCGCAAGGCTTGCCCAGTCCCGCGCCTGCCGCGTTGGGACCTGGACGGGTGGAAGCGCTGACGGCGCAAGTCCGCGCCGCCGCGCAAAAGAATACCGAGATCTCCGCCGGCGTCCTGCGAGGCTGGCTGAAAGAGGAGAAGGCATAAGCGATGGCAACCCCCGCTCCGGCGGCGCCCACACTCACGGGTGCGCAGAAAACCGCCGCGTTACTTGTCGCGTTGGGAGACGAGGCTTCCGCCGCGCTGATGCGGCACCTCAGCGACGACGAGATCGAACAAGTCAGCGCCGCTATCGCCAAGCTTCCGC
>JASHRP010000483.1 GCA_030037375.1 Bryobacteraceae bacterium
CGGATGTGCAGCGCCTCAGGAAGGTACTTGCTTTTGTACGGCTTCAGCAGGTTGATGTTTTGCAGAACGGTGTAATAAGCCGAATCCACGTCGTTGTAGACCTGCGCCTCGGCGCCATCGACTAACTTCTCATTCCTCGTGATGTCGAGCTTGGTACGCGCTTTTTCGCCCTGATTCCGGTCGAAGATCCGGATGGGGATGCTGATGCTCGCGCCGATCGTGTTGTAGTCGTACGGATTGGCGAACGAGGGATTGTGCGTCGTCCACACGCTCCAGGTCGGATCGGTTGACCCGTTTGCGACGGTCAACTTATACGTGGACTTGGCCAGCTCCAAGTTCTGCTTGGCTTCCTTCAGGTCCGGCCGTGCTTCTAACGCGAGGTTGCGGAATTCCGGAAGCTGCTTGATCTCGTTCGGAAAATCGAAGGGACCGGTGACGTCAAGCCCCTCAATCGGTACCCGGTCGTCCATCAGCAACATGAGCTGGACTTTGGCGGTCCTTAAATTGACGATGTCGGTTTCGTAATCCGATTCGAATTGGGTGCGCTGCTGATCAAGGCGCTCCCAGTCGATCGTCGCGATATCTCCGGCCTCCAGGCGAATCTTGTTGAGGGCCAGTTCGTGATCCCAATACTCGAGATTCTCTTCCGCGTTTTTGAGCATTTCCTTGTACTGCAAGATTTGAACGAAGGCGCTTCGAAGGATATAAAGCAACTGGCGCTCTTGGTCCAGATACTGGGACGCCGCGACATCGGTCTGCTCCTTCGCGGTTTCCAGGCGCAACTCGCGTTTGCCAGCGCGCTCCACCAGGTAGCTTATGGCCGGCGAGATCTGGGTGCCCGCGAACGGACGGTAGATCCCCAGATAGCGCGTAAGCTGAGTTCCATCGGCCGAGAAGCTGAAGTATGGGTTCGGGCGAAGAAACTGAGTGATCTCCTCGGCTTTTGCTTCATCGATGTTCAACTGAGCGGCCTTCAGGGTCGGGTTTCGGCCCTCGAACCGTTCCACGACCTGTTGCCAGGTCATTGGCCCCGTTTGCGCGAGTACGAAGGCCGGCGCCAGTACAATAAGACCGAGGGTGCGGCCGAGCAACGTTGATGTGACAATCCTCATAGCGTTGACAGACTCCACCTCTCAAACGCGGCAACCACGGGCGCGCTGAGTTGGCAGGCTTGCAGTCTAGCCCGGCTCGTGGCCAAAGGCCATTCATCTTGTGGGCAATCGTGCGCTTCCTTTGATCGATCGGTTACCTGCCTCACGCGTGCGCCCGCAAGGGAACGCTAAGGGCAGGTTTCCCGCCCGATTACGAGAACTCGCGAAGATGAGCGGAAGGGTCGCAGCGAATCCCGCTTTTATTTTTTATTTAGATTGCGGCAGCCCCGGTGGCGCTGAGCTCCTAATCGTTTACCTGCCCGCTAACTGGCTACCCACGGACCAGTCTTGCGGTAGCCGCCGATGTCCGATCGGGTGACCATTTGACATCTAGCGAGCGCGCCAAGGTCAGGCGCATAATGCTGCCCTGAACGTTTTGATGCGCCGTTTCAGTCTGGAAGCATTTTGGGACCCGTCAAACCGTGTTCCTACATTGACGATGAGTGGCGCCGTGATTGCCGCCATCGCCATCGCGGACTGGTGGACAAAGCCGTACGTGTCTTTTGGCATGCTCTACGTCTTTCCGATCGTGCTGGCTGCGGGTTTCCTGCCGCGCGCCGCGCTACTCATTCTGGGCGCGCTGTGCGCCGCATTAAGCGAGGCGTTCAGCTCGCTCGATCCAACCTGGCGGTTCAGCCGGTTTCTTCTTGAGACTTTGGCGTTGTCCGGATGCGGGCTTTTTCTGTCGGAACTGCTCCGCAATCGGCGACTGGAGACCCAGACGGGACAACAACAACAGCGGACCCAAGAGCGCCTGCATACTCTCGTTGAGACAAGCCCCGCGGCAATCGTGTCCATTGGCCAGGAAGGCATCATTGAACTCGCTAACCAAGCCGCGGTGGACTTGGTTGGTCAAGAGAATGGGAGTCTTGTGGGTGCGCCCATTGCAGACTATTTGCCCGAACTGCGGGATGCCTTGTGCGCCGACGGGCGGACGCAGGTTCGGACCGCGATGGAGTGTCAGGTGCGCCGGGCGAATGGCGAATGCTTCCCGGCTGAAGTTTGGTTTTCGACGTTCAAGGAGAACGGGGCCACGAAGTTAGCAGCCATCATCGCGGACATCACCGAAAAGCAAAGCGCCGGCACGCACACCAGTGACGAAGCTGTGAGCCAGGCCGGCCGGCCAAGCCTGAACAGCCGCCAGCAAGCGGTCCTCCGGTTGGTGTTCGAGGGGCTCCACAACGCGGAAATAGAGGTCCAGCTTCAGATGACGCCCAGTGCCGTCAAAAACACTCTGCAGCAACTGTTCGTGAAGGCCGGCGCAAAGAACCGCAGCCAGTTGGTGCGCGCAGCGCTCGAACACTACCGGGATCTCCTTTAGAAGGCCCGAATCTCTGGCTACCGGTTAGCCCCGGCTGAGGAATCGCAGCCCGCCTCGCTCGCCGGTGCTCCTTATGACCCCGAACTTCCCGGCCAAACCTGGAAAGACGAACTTCCCACTCCGGAACCCAGGAAGCGATTGATTCTCCAACTCCGCCTGCTTCAAAGACGATCTGTCCGTCCCGGGTTCGCGGCAGTCCTTTGCGGGCGTCTCCGCGATGGCGACTTAAGATGGTAGCTTCCCGATGCGCGGCGGCCCGGCAAGTCCCCTAATAGATCGTTGGTTTTGGATCGCGGTCGTGCTCCTCGCCGGACTGGTAGCTGCGGTCCAAACCCTTTCAATCAGAAAAGAATCGCAAACTTGGGACGAGGGCTTTGAGATCGTTGGCGGATATCAATACCTGACCACGGGCGAGTATCGTCCGTCGATCGAAAACCCTCCGCTGGAGCGGATTTTGGAGGCCATTCCGCTACTATTCCTGCATCCGGAGCTAAAGGGCCAGGCGGCGAGCGCGGACAACACCGGAGGCGGCGATGTCGCCGCCGGGCTCGCGTTCTTGTACAAGAATCGAGTGCCCGCGGACACGCTTCTCTTGGCCGCGCGGCTGCCGATGATTGCCGTGACGGTTGGATTGCTGCTGGCGCTGGCGGCATGGTGTAGGAGGCGGTTTGGGGCGCTGGCAGCTCTCGTAGCGGCCGTTTTATTCGCGCTCGATCCAACGGTAATCGCGCACGGCCGGTACGTGAAGAACGACATGACGGTCACGGCGACGGCTTTCCTGGCCGTGATCGCATGGGATTGGTTTCTGAGAAGCCGTACGGGGCTTGCCTTGGCGGCTTCTGGAATCAGCCTGGGCTTGGCTTTGGGAAGTAAATTCTCCGCGCTGTTTCTGCTGCCCGTGTTCCTGCTGCTCTACATTTTCAAGAATTGGCGCGCATTCTCGCTCGTACATTTCTTGAAATCGTTCGCGATTGTCAGCGTGCTAGCGGCGGCTGTGCTTCTGCTGCTCTACGCCCCCTACGCCGGCATGCTTCTGCCACACGCGCGCGGAGCGCCTGGCCTGCCCTTGCGCGAAGCGGTGGATCAATCGACCGTTTTCGGACGGGATGTGGCGTGGATCGGCTCGCGGCTCGGATGGCGAGCTCATCCGTTGTTCGTCGGGCTCTCGCAATTCGCGGCCCACGGCGGCGGATCGCACCCGGCCTATCTACTGGGCCATCGCGGCAGCACGGGCTGGTGGTATTACTTCCCCTTCGCGTTTGGCATCAAAACGCCGATTGGATCGATTGCGGCCATTCTTCTAGCCATGCCTTTTGCGATTTCAGAGCCGGTGCTGGTAGTGCCGATCGTTGTTTTCGGCGCGCTCTCGATCATCGGCCACGTTGACATTGGATTGCGGCATATCCTGCCGGTCTATCCGTTCCTTTACGCGTTTGCGGGAGCGGGCCTCGCGCGGATGCGCTGGCGATTTCGATCCGCCGCTATCGTATTGGTCGTTACGGCGGCGATGATCGAATCGCTTGCCGCTTTTCCTTATTACACGGCGTTCTTCAATGTGCTGGCGGGAGGGCCGAAGAACGGTCCGAAGTATCTGGTCGATTCGAACATCGATTGGGGCCAGGATCTGAAGCGGTTAGGCAGGTTCTCAATGGAGCACGGAAATCCGCCAATTTGCACTACATATTTCGGCACCGCTCCAACTTGGTATTACCTTCATGCACCCCTGGACTTGCCGTCCGTCGATGAAATCCGGCGCGGCGCGGCGCTCGAATGCGATTTTGCGGCGGTGAGCGTCACGCCGCTCGAAGGCGTGTACGTTCCCGAGGATTGGTTTTCCTGGCTGCGCGATGTGCCGCCGATGGCCCGGATCGGATACTCGATTTACGTCTGGGACGTGCACGATCCAGCGTTCGCGCGCGCCTATGCGAACGCCAGCGGCCAATCGCCCGTGCGCTAGAGTTAAGGATTCTATGGACCCCATCCTGGAGCTGTACAGCGTTAGCAAACGCTTCGGGACCCATCCAGCGGTGTCGGGTGTAACGCTTTCGATTCCCCGCGGCGCATTTTTCTCTTTGCTTGGGCCGTCGGGCTGCGGCAAGACGACCACCCTGCGAATGATCGCGGGGTTTGAGTCTCCGGACGAAGGCGAGATTCATCTCGGCGGCGGCCGCATCGATCGTCTCCCGCCCTACCGGCGCAACGTCAACACGGTGTTTCAGAACTACGCTTTGTTCCCGCATTTGACCGTGCGCGGCAATGTCGAGTTCGGTTTGCGCCGCAAGGGCATCGCCGGAATTGCGTCGCGCGTGGAGGCCGCGCTCGATCAAGTCCGGCTCACTGGCAAAGCTTCGCGGATGCCTGCGCAGCTTTCCGGAGGCGAGCGGCAGCGCGTCGCTTTGGCTCGCGCGCTGGTGTTGCAGCCTGACGTTCTGCTGCTGGACGAGCCTTTGTCGGCGCTCGATCCGCAGCTTCGCAAGCAGGTGCGCGCCGAGCTAAAGGATCTGCAACGGCGCGCGGGCATCACATTCCTGTTCGTCACGCACGATCAGGAAGAAGCGCTCTCGATGTCCGATTCGATCGCCGTGATGAATGGCGGGAGGGTGGAGCAGGCCGGATCGCCCGAGGAGATTTACCGCCGGCCGCGCACGCGTTTCGTGGCGTCGTTCGTGGGCGCGATGAACTGGATCGACGGCGCGGGCCTGCGCCCCGAGGCTTTGAGGATCTGCCGGACGCCCGAAGCCGGATCTCGTCCCGCGACCGTCACCATGAGGACGTTCCTGGGACCGATTATGCACATCGAAGCCCGGTTTGAGAATGGCGCGACATGCGTCGCCGAGGTTTCCGCGCACGGCGGCGTCCCATTTCGCGAGGGTGAGTGCGTCCACATCGGCTGGGACGCGGACGACGAGCTGAGGTTTGCCTGACGCCCGCCCCGAAAGATTTTTGGGTTTTCAGTATACTGTCGGCTGGCTGCTCAAAGCCGAACACAGAAAAAGATGCTCACAGACTTCGAATCCAACATCAACCGCGACAGCATATTCAAGACGCGGTCCAGCCGCCTTAAAGATGTTATCGCTGCGATCAATCGATATCTTGCCAACGAGAGTCTGCATGGCTTGGAGGAAATCGAAGCTGCCATGGCCAAGTGGCGGCAGCAAGACCCGAAGGAGTACGCGGACCGCGGCAAGCCGCTCGAAAAAGATTTCGCGAACGATATCCGGATCGAGGGAAAGAAATGGGGCTGGGGTCAAGGATGGATTCGCCTGGTGGATAAGTTCTCGCACCCCAGGTTTCAACCGGACAT
Source organism: Bryobacteraceae bacterium (assembly GCA_030037375.1). Lineage (GTDB taxonomy): Bacteria > Acidobacteriota > Terriglobia > Bryobacterales > Bryobacteraceae > Palsa-187. Next base: position 5,777 of record JASHRP010000483.1, read on the forward strand.
GTGGAATGACAATGGCCGGATTCAGAACTCAACCAATTGCTATGCCTATGCGTGCAACGATGCCTACGGTCACACGGCAGGTCAAAAGCCGCAGCCGGGAATGATCTACGGCCCCACGGGAAGGTTAGTTGTCCAGGGGGCGACAAACGCGTCGCCGATCGTGGTTCAGGTAGCCAATCATCGCTTGAACTCGGGCACGTGGGTGGATATCTTTGACGTTCACGGCAACACGGCCGCCAACACTCATGTGCCGCACGGACAGGATTGGAATCGCGTGAGGCGGCCATGGGTTATAACCAACGTCGACGCCAACCACTTTTCGCTTAACGGTAGCGCCGGTAATGGGGTCTACACCGGCGGCGGCCAGGTCTTCCAGGCCCCGACGAATTCCTCCGTGCGGCTTCAGGTGATGATGGACGATCAGCGCCGCAACCATGACAGGCAGCAGCGGTTGATCCCCTTGATCCGGCTCCGCAACGAGAGTGCGCCCGCCAACGTGGTGAATGTCCCGGGCTATTATCTGATCGCGCTGGTGATTGCCAGGGGTGAAGATTACCATTGGTTCCGGCAAGACGATAGCGGTTTGTGGAGCCACAAGCCCGGCCATTCGAGGGCGACCGATAAGGACTTTGGCGGCAAGGTAATCATCGATCCAAGGGTGTGCGATTTGGGGATGTATAAGTTCTCGACGTTTTATTACGCGCCCAGAGGCGGCGTCCGCACTGCCTCGCTCGGAGACTGGAACGACCCTAACTGGCACTATTGAAGAACTCGCCTGACTCGTGAAATTCGGAACGGGATGACTCGCCTCCGCCGCGCCTTTGTTGCCCCCACCGCGTTGCTGCTGGCGATCACTCTGGTCGGCCCGCTCGCCATAGTCTGCCTCTACAGCCTCCTCACCCGAGGCGCCTACGGCGGCGTCGAGCGACCCTTCACCGTCGAGAACTTCACCCGCCTCTGGGACCCGCTCTATGGCGAGATTCTCTGGCGCTCTCTCTGGATCGCGGCCGTCGCGACCCTGCTCTGCGTCGTCATCGCCTTCCCGCTCGCGCTCTTCATCGCCCGCAGCGGCGAGAAGAAGAACCTCTACCTGAGCCTGGTGATCCTGCCCTTCTGGACCAGCTTCCTCATCCGCACCTACGCGTGGATGTTTCTACTCCGCGACACCGGCCTCATCAACACCGTCCTCCAATCGCTCGGCTTGATCAAAGACCCGCTGCCGATGCTGTACAACAACGGCGCAGTAATTCTGGGGCTGGTTTACGGATTCTTGCCGTTCATGGTGCTGCCGATTTATGCCACGATCGAGCGGCTGGATCCGGCGTACGCGGAAGCCTCTGCCGATCTGGGCGCGCAGCCGATTCAAACACTTTGGCGCGTGACGCTGCCTTTGTGCGCTCCGGGAATTCGCGCGGGCGCCATTCTAGTCTTCGTCCCGTGCCTCGGCACCTACATTACTTCGGATTTACTCGGCGGCAGCAAGACGATCCTGGTGGGCAATTTGGTGCAGAACCAATTCACCGACGCTCGCGACTGGCCCTTCGGAGCCGCCGCCTCCATGGCGCTGATGGCGGTCGCAATGGCGCTGCTGCTCGCGGCACGCAAGCGAGGCGAAGAGTTACTGTAATTTCTGGTATATCCTGGCAGCTTAACCGACTATGCCTGTCGATCCAGATCAGGTAGAAACCATCGCTGCGCCGATAACGGCCGCGCCGCAGCCGCGCGCCGCCAGCGCCAAGGAGCGTTTTCCTCCAGGCACTCTTCTCGCCAGCCGATACCGCATTATCTCCCGCCTCGGCAAGGGCGGCATGGGCGAGGTCTTTCGCGCCGACGACCTCATCCTCGGCCAGCCCGTCGCGCTCAAGTTTCTTCCGGAATCCGCGAAGGCCAACGTCAATTTGCTCACCCGTTTCTACGACGAGGTCCGCATCGCCCGCCAAATCTCGCATAAGAATGTTTGCCGCGTTTATGACATAGGCGAAGTCGATGGCCAGCCGTACCTTTCGATGGAGTACATTGACGGCGAGGACCTGGGCAGCCTCCTGCGCCGCATCGGCCGCCTTCCTTCCGATAAAGCCACCGAGTTCGCGCGCAAACTGTGCGCCGGCGTCGCCGCCGCGCATGCCCAGGGCGTTCTGCATCGCGACCTCAAGCCCGCCAACATCATGATCGATTCGCGCGGTGAATTGCGCGTCACCGATTTCGGCCTCGCCGCGATCGCCGAACAATTGCAGGGCGACGAAATTCGAAATGGCACTCCCGCCTACATGGCCCCCGAGCAACTCACGGGCAGGGAAGTTTCCGTTCAAAGCGACCTCTACGCCGTCGGCCTGATCCTCTACGAGATGTTCACAGGCCGGATGCCATTCGAGGCCGACACCATCGCCGAGATGACCCGGCTGCGGCAGGAGAGCCGCATACCCAGCCCGTCCACATTGGTTGGCGATTTGGACAAGAGCCTCGAGCGAGTGATCCTGCGATGCCTCGAGCCGGATCCGAAGATGCGGCCGGCATCCGCCCTGGCATTGGCGACCATGCTCCCCGGCGGGGATCCTCTTGCCGCTGCACTGGCCGAAGGAGTTACTCCCTCTCCCGAGTTGGTCGCCGCCGCGGGAACCACTGAAGGGCTCTCTCGTAAGATCGCGTTTTCCGCGCTGGCGGGAATTTTCGTCGGGCTCGCTGCCTTCTGCATCATCCTTCCGCGAGTGCATCTTGCGAACCTGATCCCGCTTGAAGATCCTCCCGAAGTGCTGACCGCGAAAGCTCGCGATATCTTGAAAAGCCTCGGCTACACCGAACGTCCCGCCGACTGGGAATCGAGCTTCTACGGCGATGCCACCATCTTCAATTTTTCGAGATCCCGAGGCAAGAACATGCAGGAGTGGGCCCGCACCTTCGCGCAATCGCCCTCCGGCATCGGGTTTTGGTACCGTCAAGGCCGCGCTCCGCTCGCCGCGATCGAAACCGCGTCCGACGGAGAAGCCCGCATCGCCGACCCGCCGATGAACGCGCCCGGCATGCTCACCGTGGTGATGGATCTCGACGGCAGTCTGCGTCGTTTTGCGGCCGTTCCGCCGGAGCGTGAGGCGCCGCCCCCCAATCCTGCGCCTCCGGATTGGGCGCCGCTCTTTGCCGCAGCACACATGGAGCTCTCGAAGTTCACACCAGTGGCTCCGGAGTGGACCGCAGCCTTGATGACGGACGCTCGCGCTGCGTGGACCGGCCCCTACCGCGATCGCACCGACCTGAACATTCGCATCGAGGCCGCATCTTTCCACGGCCGCCCCGTCTATTTCCAAATCCTCTTTCCATGGAATCGCCCCAACCGCTACACCGCGGAAGCGTCTACCTTGACGGACAAATTGCGCAGCCTGGGAGTGTACGCTCTTGGAATCCTTGTGCTCGTCTCGGCCTTGTGCTTCGCCTATTACAACTGGAAGGCCGGGCGGGGCGACCTTCGCGGCGCCACTCGCGTCGGCATTTACTGCGCGGTGCTAAGCCTGGTCGGCTGGGCGTTCGATGCCCATCATGTTGCTTCCGATGCAGAGCAAGGCCTCATCGCATACGCTTTGGCAAACGCCGCCTACCGTTTTGCCGAATACTGGCTGGTTTATCTCGCGCTGGAGCCGTGGGTGCGCCGCTATTGGCCCCAATCGATGATCACCTGGTCGAGGGTCCTGGCTGGGAAATGGCGAGATCCCATGGTAGGCCGCGACATTCTTTTCGGAGCCTTGATGGGCGTCGCCTGGTTGATCCTGATCATGCTTTACGAGTATGGAAACCTGCGCGCCGGCATTCCTGTGACCGGCGAGTTTGAGACCGATCTCTTCAACGGCTTCCATCTTTTTGCCGGCGCCGAGTCGACTCTTCTGTATATGGAGGTCGGCGGCGCGCTGATGACCTTCCTCACCCTGTTCCTCGCGCGAGTCGTTCTCAAGAAAACGTGGCTCTTTTCTGGCGTTTTTGTGCTCGGGTGGGTCGGCTATCGTCTCCTGCGCCAGAACTTCATCGATTCGCGCGCGCTTGCCGTTCTCACGGTCATCTTTTGGGTGCTGCTCATTGCGGGCTTCGTCTTCATCCTTCTGCGGCTCGGCTTCTTCGCATTCGTCGTGGCTGCTTTTGTTCTCGACAGTGTAATCAACGACTACTTCACGCCGGACTTCACGGCCTGGTACGGTGAGAGTTCGCTTGCGGTCATCCTCTTGGTGAGTACGATTGCGCTGATCGGCTTCCGTCTTTCGCTCGGTTCACGGCCGTTGTTCGATACCGCCGCGCTCGAGAAGGCCTGAAACACGGATGGGACGGCGCGGGCTGGCATTCTATGCCGTCGCTGTCTATGCGTTCCTGCACATTCCTCTGCTGATCCTCGCCATCTTCAGCTTCAACAATTCGAAGTTCACGCTGTGGCAAGGATTTTCTCTGCACTGGTACACAGACATCCTGCACGACCGTGACCTCATGGAAGCCGCGGCCAACAGTCTCATCATCGGTATCGTTGCGACCATCCTTGCGACCGCATGCGGCACGCTCGCGGCCTATGCTTTATGGAAACGATCCTCCACCTGGATCTCGAGCTCGCTCTACCTGTCACTCGTCACGCCGGAAATTGTCACCGGCGTCTCGCTGCTGGCTTTCTTCCAATTCGCGTTTCGATTCCTGCACTTGCGCCTCGGGATGCACACCGTGATCCTGGCGCACGTCGGATTCTCGCTCGCCTACGTCGTCGTGGTCGTCCTCGCTCGCCTCCGAACCTTCGACCCCGCGCTCGAAGAGGCCGCGCTCGACCTCGGAGCCGATGAACTGACGGCATTCCGGCGGGTCACGCTCCCATTCCTCGCGCCCGCCATCGCCGCCGCCGCGATGCTCGCCTTCACGGTCTCCATCGACGACTATGTCATTACCAGCCTGGTCGCCGGAGTCAATTCGCAGACCCTGCCGATGGTCATCTACGCTCTCGCACGGCGCGGCGTGAGCCCGATACTGAATGCGGTATCGACGATTATCGTGGTGGGGTTGGGAGCGCTGGTGCTGATATCGGAGCGGCTGCGGGCGAGATGAGACGCCGAGCATTCTTGATCGCTGCTGCAGGCGCGGCCTCTTGCTCGCACCGGCCGCGACTCAACGTCTATAACTGGTCCGATTACGTCGCGCCGCAGACCATCCCTAATTTCGAAAAGGAATTCGGAATCGAAGTTCGCTACGGCACCTATGAGAGCAACACCGAGATGCTCGCCAAGGTGATGAGCGGCAACTCCGGCTGGGACGTCGTGTTCCCCTCCCACGATTTCATCCAACCCATGCGCAAGATGGGATTGCTCGCCCCGCTCGATCGTCGCCTTCTGCCCAACATCGAAAACCTCGCGCCCGAGTTCCAACGCCCGCCCTGGGACCCCGAGCTTCAGTTCAGCATTCCCTACATGTGGGGCGTGACCGGTATCGCGTACCAGCCCAGTCTGGACCCTCCCATTCGCTGCTGGAGCGATCTGTGGAACCAGCGCCTCGCCGGAAAGCTCACCATGCTCGATGAAGCGGGTGACGTGCTGGGCGCCGCGCTCAAGATGCTCGGGCACTCCGTAAATTCGAGCGACCCCGCCGAGCTCGATGCCGCGCGCCGGGCGTTGATCGAGCAAAAGCGGCTCGTCCGAGCCTACGTCAACGCCGAAGTTCGCGATCAATTAGTCGCGGGCGACGTCGCCGCCGCGCAAGCCTGGGCCGTCACCGCCGCGCAAGCCAAGATGCCGTTCGCGTTTCCCGAGGAAGGCTTCGCGCGCTTCGCCGACTCCATGGCAATTCTTCGCGAAAGCCAGCGCTCCGCCGCCGCGCATCGATTCATCAACTACATGCTGCGTCCCGAAGTCGCCGAGCAGATCGTGCTCGCCGAGCAGACTGCGACGGCGAATGGGAAAACCAAAGCCCTGCGCGACAATCCCGTGCTTTACCCGCCCGCGGAGGTTCTGGCTCGCGGTGAGTGGGATGAGCCGCACACGGTCGAAGCCCAGCGTCTCCGCGACCGTATCTGGACCGAGATCAAAAGCGCCTAAGCCTGTTTAAAACAGAGTCACTTCTTGGCGCTGAGAGTCTTGTACGCGGCTTCGACGAACATGTCCGTGGTCCAGGCTCCCGAAGTCGTCCCGTAGAGCGGATCGTAATCTTGCGTGGGTTTCGCGGCCTTGACCTGCTCGAGCGTCATGCCGCGTTTGACCATGTCCTGGATGCGGTCGCGGATGATGGTGACCATGTCGCGATACTCCACCACGTCGGCTTCATCGCACAGGCGGCCGTGGCCGGGGATCACGTACGTTCCGCCTTCTTGCTTGTCGGCGGGAACGGTCAGATCGAGGATCCGGTTCAGCGCATCCACCACGCCGTTGATGGATCCTCCGCTTCTCGTATCGATGAAGGGATAGTATCCGGGCGTGAAGATGTCGCCGGTGCTCACGACATCGGAGCGGCGGAAGAACACCAGGCTGTCGCCATCCGAGTGGGCGGCGTGCTGATGGAACATCTGCACCGCCTCGCCGTTGAAGTACAGATCCTTTTGATCGCCGAAGTAGGTGTCTTTCGGCCAGCCGTCTTCCGGAATCGAGGCCGCGCCTGGAGCAGCTACGCTCAAGCGCGTCGCGACATTTTCGTGCGCGACGATCGTCGCCGGCCAATTCGCATTGAACCCGGCGACGTTGCCTCCGGTGATGGTGCTGCCGGCTTTCGAGATTTTTTCGTTCCCGCCGACGCGGTCATTATCGGCCGCGGTGTTCAGGAGGTAGCGAATCGGCTTGTCGCTCAGCGTGTGAATGGTCGCGAGCACCTGATCGGTCATCTGCGCACGGCCCGCGTCCACCAGCAGCACGCCTTCCTTGCCCACCTGAACGGTGATGTTCGCGCCCGCGCCCACCAGCATATAGACGCGATCCTGGGCGTTGCCGGGAACGGGATGCGCGTGAACCGGGCCGTTGCTTTGATCCGGAAGCGGACGATTTACTGTAACTGGGTTCGAAGTCACGCGAACATTCAGCATGTATTCCGGATACATCGTCGCCGCGCCGCCGCGGGCCGCCGGCTCCGGCACATGGTTGCGCTGCGCGAATTCGTTCAAGTACGGATTCGTTCCGGGCAAATGAGACGGGACCGCACCCTTTTCCCGCGCGACTTCTTCCACCGATTCGCACGGATAAGGATCGATCTGCTGATGAAGATCGAGAATGAAATCAGTGCTGCGCACGAACGGCTCAGTCAAATACACCGGATCGTTGACCACCGTGACGACGGTCAGGTGATCGTCGTGACGAATCCAATGCTCGGTGACGGTGGCGCGATCGCTACGCGGGATTCCATTGCGGCGGATCCAGCCGATTTTCAGATGAGTGGTGGTAATGGTGAGGACGTCGCCATCCCATTTGCCGGTGGAGAAGCCTTGCCAGGTATGCTGCGCATACTCTGGCGGGTGCGGCCGGCCGTCCATGTAGATGGTGCGTTCCGGAGCTTGCCAGGAGATGTGCGTGTGCCACGCGACAATGCGCTGCGTCTCCGGGTCGACTTCCTTCCAGATGCGCAGGTTCGCGGGGCCGCGGATTCCGTAATCAGAAGGATGCGGCTTGCACTGATGCTCGGGGAGGGTGAGAAGGTCTGCGTCCCAGATATCGCCACGCATCCGAGCCGCATCGTTGATCGGCAGGCCGAGATAGTCGCCGATCTCCGGTCCGGGAATGCGCTCGGGTTGATCTTCATAGAAGCGCGGATTCCATTCACCGGATAAGTCGATCTGCGCGAAAGCCGGAATGGAGGCGAGCGAAGCCAATAACACTAACCGTGATCGGACCAGCGCGTGCATAATCTGCTCCTGACGGCTAGTTATTCTATCAGCGGAGCGAATTCAGTTTTCGGTCGGGTTTTTTTCCAGATGGTCGACCACGATGGTGTCGAACGGAGCCTTCTTGGCTTCGAGACGCAATCCCAACTGCTGCACCGCTTGAAACAGAGCCGCGTTCGAAACATCCGCTCCGCCCGCGAATAACGCCGCTGGATCGGCGCAGCCCGCAAGCATGCCTGCCATCGGACCGCCGTCCGGCCCTCGGCCTCCCGGCCCGCCAGGGCCGCCCGGAGGAGGACCGCCGCCACCCGGACCTCCGCCCGGCCCGAATTGTCCGGGCGGGGGCAGACCGGCACTCCGAATCTGATTCTGCATCATTGCGAACATGACTTCGAGCGGCAGGTTCAACGATGCCTTGTAAGCTCCGGTCAAGCCAGTGCCGTTGAGAACAGGTTTATCGAGAAATGGCGAAAGAGTATCGGCCAAGCCTTGCATGGTCATCTTCGAAAACTCGAGGTGCATGCCGCAGTTGCCGCTGGGCGTGATTTGAGTGGTCCCATTGGCGCCTCCGCTGATCGTTGCGCCGCCTCTTCCGCCGGGACCACCCTGCGTAATCGTCACCTGCGAGCCGCCGCCAATTCCGAACGGACCGCCGCCCAGGGGTCCCCCGCCGATGAAAAATCCTGGCCCTCCGCCGCGGCCGTTGCCATCCGCTGGAGCAGCTGAGGCGGGCGGAGCAGCCGCCTTCCCATCGTCCGTCGAGACCTCCATCTTGGGACCGCCCTTGGCGACCACCAATTCGTAAACCGGTTGATCCCGCTTTTCATGGTGAACCGCCAGCTTAAAGCGATCGGCCAGAAGCGCCTGCATCATCTCGGGAGCTTGGTCTTCGGGCGCCCCGGCAGGCAGCTTGGCGATCACATCCCAGCGCGTTTCGCGCATCCACTCCGGACCCGCCACTTGGTAATTCTTCACCCGGTACGCATAGGGCAGCAGGTCCGCCAGGGATACGAATTCGAAATCCAGGCTCGCGCCATCGATCCGCATACCCGCTTTGAACTGCCCGTTCCGGAAGGTATCCGGAGTGGGATAGGTCGCCGCGCGAATCGCCGCGACTTCAAACTCCGGCTTAGGCGCGTTCTGCGCTCCCACCATCAACGCGCCGAGCGCCACGCAGCCCGCCGCCGACCACACTCGTCCCGCTTTTCGCATACAGCTACCTATCCCAGTCTATCAGCAGGCCTTCGGCTTCACGCCTTCGGATCGAAGCCGCCCATCGAAAACAGCGACGGCTCGTCCGGCTGGACGGCTTTGTGCCCCCGCAGGCGCTGGTAATTTCCCGCGTAGAACAGCAGCGGCGGAGCGTCGCGCCAGGACAGGTACTCGACTTGTCCGATGTACAGCGTGTGATCGCCGGCCGGATGGATTTCGCTGACGGCGACGATGAAGTGCGCGACCGCGCCTTCCAGCAGCGGGATGCCGTCGCGGAGGGTGAATCCTGCATGCAGACCCTCCACCGGCTTACCGGCGAAGTGGTTGCTCAGCGGCTCCTGATCCTCGGCGAGAACGCTGACGCCGTAGCGCCCGATGCCGGGAAGAATCCGGTTCATGTTGGAACGATTGTCGAGGGAAACCAGAACCAGCGGCGGATCGAGCGAGACCGACACGAAGGCGTTGGCGGTCATGCCGTGGGTGTGATCCTCATGATGCACCGTGACGATGGTGACGCCGCTGGCGAATCGCCCCAGCGCGTGGCGGAAATCGCGCGAAGTAAAGCTCACGGCGCGGCCATCGCTTGAAAGCGCCGTCACTTCACGTTCACCCAATCGCGCTCAAAGCGGAATACTTCCTTGGCCGGCGGAAGCGGTGCTTGCGTCTCGATCCAGCGGACCGGCTCAGAACCCATGTTCACAAAGGTATGGACGCAGCCGACGCTGGTCCAGATCACGTCGCCCGGTCCTAAATCGTATTCCTTGCCATCGGCGATCGCACGCACGCGTCCGCTGAGGATTAAATACGATTCTTCAAACGTGTGATCGTGCGGATCGATCTTCGCTCCGGGCATGTATTGAATCAGGAACAGCGATTGATGGATCGCGCCGAAAGAGCGGTCGACGAACATCTTGATCGCGACCCCAGTAAGCGGATTGAAGCCCTCCATCTGCGAGGCTCCGCCGGGCTGAGGCAATTGCGATTCGTCGAAATGGCCGAGCAAAAGCGGCTCACCGCCGGAGGGCTTTTCCGTGAAGAACGTGTCGGGAGCGGCCGCGCTTTCCTCCGTTCTCGGCTGTGGGGCTTGCATCTCCAGCCAGCGAGCCGCAACTCCGCTCGAATTCCTCCAGGCGTGCGGCGTGCCGGTGCGGATCAAACCGAAATCGCCTGGACCGAGCTGATGCGTCTCCGCGGCTTCGAGAGTTGGATTACCTTCCAGAACGTAGAAGCTTTCTTCAAAGGAGTGCAGATGAGCGTCGATTGAACCGAGATTCGATAAGGAGCAAACACCCACCCCCATGTGCACGGACCCAGCGGCGCGATCGACAAACGTAGCTCGGGTGAATCCCTGGCTCCGGCCCTCAAACACCTTAGGAGCGCGCGCGGCGGAATGATCGATCTTCGAAACAAAATGCATGGGGCTTGGCAGAAGTTTATCACTGTTGTGTCTTCCGTGACCCCGGTAATAGAGCCATGAGCCAACTTGTCTCATCGCGCCAATGCCAAATTGTCCGTCGACGCGCGGCCGCGGGCGGGGTGCACGATCTAAGCCATTGTCCGTGAAAGAATCTTCAGCCGTCTCGATAAGGAACTAGAGATGCTTCGTACGAGGCACTCGGAGGACATGCCCCCTAAGACCAAGATATTCGTGTCGATTCTCGCCACGTTAGGGTTGGCGTATCTCGTCCTTTCCGCCGCGACTTGGCATCTGTATGAGCCTGGGCTGTTTGTGACCTATCTGGTCATGGCTGTGGCGTCCAGCGTCATTCAAGTCAAGCAAAGCAACGCTCCGGTCGCGTTCTCTTTCAACGTTCCGTTTATTCTGATCAGCCTGGCGGAATTGACCCGTCCGGAGGCCGTGGTGATCGGCTGCAGCGCGGTGCTGACGCAGTGCCTGATGGACCGGGAGACGCGCCGCCGCCCGCTGCAGATCTTCTTATCGGTCACCGTGGCCGCGACCATCGTCGCCGGCGCGGATTTCGTGGTTCGCGCGATTCTGCCGCAATCCTTGCAGAGCGTGACGGTGCGCTTATTCGTCGCCGCCGGAGCGTTCTTCGCCGCAAGCACCCTGCCCAGCGCGATGGCGCTCCGGTTCATCGGCCGGCAGCGTCTGGGCAAGGTTTGGAAGACGGCGCATTTTTGGTCCTTCCCGTACTACCTCGTCTCGGCTTTGATCGCGGCCGTCGCGCTCGGAATGCGGCAAGGGATCTCCATCGATTCGGCGCTGCTGGCGCTTCCCGCCGTGTATCTCGCATGGCGCTATTACCGGGCGCAGAAGGCGCAGTTCGCCGAGAAGGAAAAACACGCGAGCGAGATGGCGGCCCTGCATCTCCGGGCGATCGAGGGACTGGCGTGCGCGGTTGAGGCGAAGGATCTTCTCAATACCAAGGGGCATCTGCGCCGCGTTCAGCTCTACTGCCTGGAGATCGGCAAGGAGTTCGGATTGGCCGGCGACGAGCTCGCGGCCTTGCACGCCGCGGCCCTGCTGCACGACGTGGGCAAGCTGGCCGTGCCGGAACATATTCTCGCGAAACCCGGCAGGCTGACGCCGGAAGAGTTCGCGAAGATGAAGGTCCACCCGGTAGTGGGAGCGGAGATTGTCGAGCAGGTGAGATTTCCCTATCCGGTTGCGCCGATCGTTCGCGCGCATCACGAGAAGTGGGATGGCTCCGGTTATCCGCTGGGGTTGAAGGGCGGCGCGATTCCCTTCGGAGCGCGCATTCTTTCGACAGTCGATTGCCTGGATGCGCTGACTTCGGATCGCGAGTATCGCAAGGCGGTTTCCTACGCAGACGCGATGACCCAGATCCGTCATGAATCGGGCAAGAGTTTCGATCCGCAAGTGGTGGAGGTGCTGGAACGCCGCTATTGCGATCTGGAAAGGCTCGCGCAGGAGTTGCCGCAAGGGAGCGAGATTTCTTCCGGCTTCGAGGCTTCCTCCCCCGGAGCGCCCGCGGCTGGGTTCGACCTTTGGGGCGGAAAGCCCAGTGTGCCTGACCGGCCGCTCGACTTCCTCAGTATGATCTCGGCGGCGCGTCGCGAAGACCGGTTCCTGCTGGAAGTGGTCGGCAACCTCGGGGTTTCTCTGGAATTGGAAGAGATGCTCGGACGGGTGCGGGAGAGCCTGGAAGCCGTGATTCCGCATCAGGCGATGGCGGTGTTCATCCGGCACGCCAATACGCTGGCGGTCGAGTTCGCGGCGGGCGCGAACCAGGACGTTTTATCCTATCTCGAAGTCCCGATGGGAACGGGTTTGGCGGGCTGGGTCGCGAACAATGCCGGCGCGGTAGTGAACGGAAATCCGGCGGTCGATCCGGGGTTCCGGTGCGCGGCCGATCAGCCGCTCGAATCCGCCTTGGCAGTCCCGCTGGAAGGCGGCGCGGGAGTCTTGGGGGTGATGACGTTGTATCACCGCTCCAAGGACGGATTCACCCGAGACCATTTGCGCATGCTGCTGGGCGTGACTTCCAAGATCGCGATGGCCGTGGAGAATGCGCTCAAGTATCGCGAGAGCGCGCAGCGCGCCAACACCGACCCGCTCACCGGACTTCCCAACGCCGGGTTGCTGGGCCAGTCGTTAAAGACCGAACTGACCCGCGCGCGCCGCTTGAATCATCCGCTGGCGGTCGTGATCTGCGAGCTGGCCGGCTTGCGCGATATCTATCGCGAGCAGGGCGCGGTTTCCGGCGATCGCGTCCTGAAACAGGTAGCTGAGGGGCTCAAAAAGGACGGCCGGCAATACGACCACCTGGGCCGGATGGGCGTCGGCGAGTTCGCGCTGGTGCTTCCGGGAATGACGCCCGATGCGCTGACGCGGAAGCTCGCGCGGCTAAACGCGATTACCGCAAAGCTGGATTTGCCCGCCGGTAAGGCGGTTGTGTTCCGGATCGGCCGCGCTTTTTACCCGGAGGACGGCGATAGCGACGGAGTGCTGCTGGAAGTCGCCAGGTTCCGGGCTTCGGGCGCGCCCGCGGAAACCGCCCCGCAACTGGATTCGTTGAGGGAAGCGCTGCAAGACGAACGGCAAGACGAGCCTGTAGTTGAGCGGTCGAAGGTCGAGAGAAGGGTCCATGAGCGCACACGTTAAGAAGCTCAGTGCGGCATGGCGCGCCCGCGTGTCTGCTCGGATGAGCAAACTTTCCAGATCGGCTTACATGGTCGTGGGCGTTCTGGCCTGCGTTACCGCGATCGCCCAAACCTCCGCGGGCAATGCGCGTTCCTTCCTGCTGTATCTGGTGTGCGCCAACGTCGCGGTGCTGAGCAGTCGTCTGGTGGGCGGATCGAGCTTGGTTCGCGCGGGATTTTTGATTCTCTTGCTTGCCATGGATGATCTAAGCCTGCCGGAGTTGCTGTTTGTCGCCGCCTCCGTGGCGCTGCTGGGCGAGCTCAAGAAAGAGCGGGGAAGGCCGACGCCGCCGGCTCTGGTGTTTTCGGTCGCGAGCGTCAGTATTGGCGTCCTGTCCGCGCAGTACGTTTACCGCGCGGCTTCTCATGTGAATTACGGCCCGCTGTTTCCGTTCCCGATCATCGCCAGCTCATTCGTGCTGCTGTTCAATTACACGCTTTCGAGGGCCTTGTGGTCGGCGGGCGAGGGGCCGTTGGGCCGCTTCTACCGCAAGTCGGCGCGGCCGCTGCTGCCGTGGTTTATCGCGCTGGCATACATGGCGTATCTGATTCGCAGCGGAAGCGTACAAAGCGGCGTGCATGCGGCGCTGCTGGCTCTGCCGGTCTTGTACGCGCTGGATCGCGGCTACCGCAAATGGTCGGACGCCACGGAGCAGCACGCGGCTGAGCTTACGCTGCTGCACCGGCGCACACTCGAGACCCTTTCCGTGGTGATCAACGCAAGGGATCATTCTGCTTCGCAGAATCTGCGCCGGGTCCAGTCCTTTGCGCAGGCGATCGGAAAGGAAATGGGCCTGAGCGAACGCGATCTCGAGGATCTGCACGTCGCCACTCTGGTCTACAACATCGGCCAGCTTGGAGTTCCCGATCACATCCTGCTCAAACCGGGCACGCTCACGCTGGAAGAGTGGGAAAAGGTGAAGACCCATCCGATCACGGGATCGGAAATGCTCTCGCGAATGAATTTCCCTCCGGGCGTGCGCGCCATCGTGCAGGCTCATCACGAAAAATGGAACGGAACCGGTTACCCTGCCGGTCTGAAAGGAGCCGAGATTCCGATCGGAGCGCGGGTTCTTGCGGCTGTGGATTGTCTGGATGCGCTCGCTTCCGACCGCCCCTTCCGCGCCGCGCTGCCGATTCGCGAAGCCATGGAGATCGTCAGCTCCGAATCCGGCAGAAGCTTCGATCCGGTGGTGGTTTCGATTCTGGAGCGTTGCTATCAGGATCTGGAAGAGAAGGCGTGGGAGACGGCCAAACGCACGTCGTCCGACGCGCTGCCGGTTGCCGGGTCGCAGCGCGATCTGGGAAATTTGGCCGCGCACCTGTTGGTCGAAGACAATTCGATTGTCGAATCGATCGTCTCGGCGCGCCAGGAAACGCAACTGCTGAGCGTACTGGCCGGCGATGTGGCGCAAACTTTGCGCCTGGATGCGATCGCCGCCGCGGCGCATAAGTGCCTGGTCGAGATCGTGCCGTTCGATACGCTGGTCCTGTACGTTCGCCGCGGCGACGAGATACGTCCGGCTTGCGTGCTGGGCAAGAGCAGACAGCGCTTTTCGCGCAACCCCGTTCCGGTCGGGGCCGATCTTTCGGGACGAGCCTTGCGCGATCGCACGCCCGTGCTCAATGGAGATCCCAGCCAGGACCTGAGCTATCTGCACGACCATGCTTTCCATCACCCGCTGCAGTCCGCGTTGGCGATGCCGCTCGAAGTCCGCGAAGGCGCGGTCGGAATTGTCACTCTCTATCACACCGTTCGGGAAGCATTCACGCGGGATCATCTGCGCTTCCTGAAGGCCGCCAGCGTTCACGTTGCCCTCGCGGTGGATGGCGCCCTCAAGTACGAGGACGCGGAGAACCTGGCGGGAACCGATCACCTGACGGGAATCGGCAACGCGCGATCGCTGGCCATGCACCTGGACCGCGAGCTTTCGCGCGCCAGCCGCGACCACTCCAGCATCGGCGTGCTGATGTGCGATCTGAACGGCTTCAAACAGGTCAACGACCGTTTTGGGCACCTCAAGGGGAACGAAGTCCTGCAGCATGTCGCGCGGGGATTGCAGGAAACTTGCCGCGGTTCGGATTATTTTGCCCGCATGGGTGGAGACGAATTCGTCGTGGTGGTTCCCGGCCTCAAAGAGGAGCTGTGCCAGTCCTATGTATCGCGGCTGGAAGGCGTCGCGCTCGCGGCCGGAAGAGCCGTCTGCGGAGAGCCGTGCCTGTCGATCAGCATCGGCATCGCCATCTATCCAGTGGATGGACACGATTCCGATTCGGTGCTGAGGGTCGCCGATCAACGGATGTATCAGGCCAAGGAACAACATAAGAGCAGCGTTTCTCCCGGCGCGTTACAGTAGGCAAACAAATCTTCCCGAAAATGTTCTAAACTGACTCAAGCAGGTTAAGATTTGCCAATGCTTGAAACCGGACGGAACCTCGCCTACGTCGTGTACGATGAGTGGGAGGGTTTATGGGAATGAATGTCCGTCGATTCCTTTCGATTCCGGCCGCCTCTTTCGCGATAGTTCTGCTGGTCGCCTTGGCGGGGACGGCGCAGGATAACAAAGAGAAAGAGGAGAAAGAGCGGAAACCCCCGGCGCGGAATAATAGCAAATCGACTTCGTCGAAAGCCGCGCCCAATCAGCAGAGGCCGGGCGCCCCGCCGTCGCAGCCCCCCGCTCGAGGGAATGAGCCGGCCAGGACTGAGCAAGGCGCCCGCGGTCCAGCTCCCGGCGCCGGAGCGCCCGCCAGAGCCAATGGGCCGGGATCGCCCGCCAGAACAAACTACGTCGGCGGACGGCCGGTACCCGCCAACGCCCGCGTGATCCCGACCCGCGGCGGCGGGACCGTCGCCATGCGCCAGGATGGCAGGCCGGCCGTGGTTCATACCGCTGGCGGCGTCGATATTCAGCACAGCCTAAACGGGCGCACGGCCGTAATTCGCGAAGGTCCGGATCATTCGCGCGTGTTCGTGGAACGCGGCGGATTTGGCTACGTTCAGCGCCCCTATGTCTTTGCGGGGCATCCCTACCTGGCGCGTACCTACTTTGTAGGAGGCCGGCCGTACCAGACTTTCTATCGCGGCTATCCGTTCCACGGAGTTTATCTCGAGGTCTACGCCCCAGTTCGCTATTATCCGTTCGGGTTCTACGCATATGCGGGCGCACCCTGGGGCGCTCCGATCGCCTTCACCTGGGGTTGGGGAGCTAGCCCGTGGTACGGATATTACGGATGGTATTTCAGGCCTTACCCGGTGTACCCGAGTCCCGCGCTGTGGCTGACCGATTATTTGATCGCGCAGTCCCTGGCCGCG
>JASHRP010000484.1 GCA_030037375.1 Bryobacteraceae bacterium
CGCGTGACCGTCCTGGAGCAGAGCTTCCGCCAATCGCTCAGCGAACAGCATTCGAATTACTCGGCGGCGTTGGCGCAGACGGCCTCTGAGATTCACGCGCAGCTCGCCAAGGATTTCGAACGTGTTCGCAACGATTACGAAGTGGTGATGCGGGAAATGGAAGCGTTGATCCACAGAGAGCTTCGCGTGCTGCGGCAGAAGCAGGCCTCGACGGTCGCGGGTCCTGCGGCCGCGATTTCGGCGCCGGTCTCGACGGCGGCCCCTTTGCCCATGCCGATCGAGTGGGTGCGATTCGCCGACGCGTTTCGCGGCCCTGAAGATGAAATTCGCGAGAGGCAGAAGCGCCACGCACGGCGATTTACCGGCTCGGCGAATGAAATTCTGGACATCGGCTGCGGAAGAGGCGAGTTTCTGGAAGCCGCGCGCGGCTTGCACCTGACGGTTCGCGGCATCGATCTGAGCGAAGAATCCGTCGCTCTGTGCCGCAACAAAGGTTTGAACGCCGAGCAGGCCGATCTGTTCACGTATCTCGACGCCGCGCCGGACCGTTCCCTCGGCGGCGCATTCTGCTGCCAAGTGGTCGAGCATCTTCCACCGGAGCGCGTGCCGGTGCTGATTCGATTGCTCGGCGCAAAGCTGCGGCAAGGATCGCTGGTGGCGATCGAGACGCCGAATCCGGAATGCCTCGCGATTTTCGCAACGCATTTCTATATCGACCCGACGCACACTCGCCCGGTTCCCGCCGCGCTGTTGCGGTTCTACCTCGAAGAGGCTGGGTTCGGGAGCATTGAAGTGGAACGGCTGGCTCCTGCAGCCGAATCGATCCCGGCGTTGAAGGAGCTGCCCTCGGGCTTTGTTGAGGCGCTGTTCGGCGGGTTGGACTACGCGATATACGCCCGAAAGTTATAGAATAAGCGGCATATGCGCGTGCCACGGGCTTTCCTGGCGCTGCTGTGCGGTGGCGCGATCTGCTGGGCGCAGAATGCGCCTTCCTCCACGATCAATCCAGCCGCTGGAGCGAATCAGGCGGAAATCAGTCAGCGCGATTCTCCCGCGACCTTCAGCTCCCGCGTGAACCTGGTGCAGGTTCCCGTAGTGGTCCGCGACAAGCAGGGGCATCCGGTCGGAAATCTGACCAAGGACGACTTCCTGCTTTACGACAAGGGCAAGCCGCAGTTGATCTCCAAATTTGTCGTCGAGAAGGCCGGCACGCCCTACATTCCCGCGGTCCGCGCGACGGACGAGAATGCTCCCGCGGATGCGTCGGAGACGCCCACGGCTCCGATTCCGGAACGCTTTATCGCCTATTTGTTCGACGATCTTCATCTGAAAGTAGACGATCTGCTGCGCATGCGGCAGGCGCTTTGGACGCACATCGCCGAATCGCAGGATGCGGTTACGCGAGTTTCCATCGTGACCAGTTCCGGCATCGGTGTTCTCGATTTCACCGACGATCTCGACAAAATTCAACAAACCCTCAACGCGATTCATCCGAATACCCGCATGCCGCTCTCGGGGAACAATTGCCCGAGCATCAGTTTGTACATGGCCGATCTGATCATCAACAAAAACGATCCGACGGCGCTCGCGCTGACCGCGGCTGACGCCAAGGCCTGCGACAACAATCCGAATAGCACGGTTGATTATCAATCTTTGGCTCGCTCCGCGGCGATCTCAGTGCTTTCGATCGGAGAAGGCGATACGGCCCGCGTGCTCGAAGCGATCGAGGCCATGGAGAAACGAATGTCCGCGATGCCGGGCAGCCGCAACATCGTGGTCATTTCTCCGGGGTTTCTGGTTCCGGGCGACGATCTCCGGCCAGCGGAAGCCGAGATTCTGGATCGGGCGATCCGGGCGAACGTGGTGATCAACACGCTTGATGCTCGCGGCGTCTACACGGTGATTCCGGGGGGAGACGCGAGCACGCGAGTCGTGAATACCACGAGCGTCAGCCAAAGAACGAATTACACCTTGCAGGAGCAGCTCGCGGACCAAGACATTCTTGAGGAACTGGCTACCGGAACGGGCGGATCTTTTTTTGAAAACGACAACGGCTTCAAGGAAGGGCTGAGCCAGCTCACTAAACAACCCGAGTTCATCTACCTGCTCGGTTTCACTCCGGCTGATTTAAAGTACGACGGATCGTTCCATGGCCTGAAGGTGACGCTCAGAAGCCCCACCGGCCTCACGCTGAGCGCACGACGAGGATATTACGCTCCCAAGCGTCCGACCGATCCGGAAGAAGCCGCCAGGGAAGACATTCGCGAGGCAGTTTTCTCCAGGGATGAGGTGCGCGATATTCCCGTCGATCTGCGGATTCAGTTTTTCAAATCGTCGCCGTCAAACGCGCGGCTGACCGTGGTTTCGCGCGTGGACGTGACGCCTCTGCACTTCAAGAAGGAGCAGGACCGGAGCAAGAACACGCTCACGGTTGTGGCGGGATTATTCGATCGCAATGGGAATTTCGTCAACGGAATCCAGCGGATCGTGGACATGAACCTGCGCGATCAGACGCTGGAGGCGCTGGGGAAGTCGGGGATTTCCCTCCGCGAGAATTTCGACGTTACGCCGGGCATCTATACCATTCGCATCGTGGTCCGAGACGCGGAAGGGCAGATGATGGCGGCCCGCAACGGTGCGGTTCAGATTCCGTAAAGGAGGGACAGGTCGTGAGGCTTCGAAGAGATCGGTTCGCGTTCACGTGCTTAGCCTTTACTTGTTTATCTGGAGTTCTGTTGGGCCAGGCAGCCCAGCCGCAGGCGGATCAGACTCCGCCGCCGGAACCGGCGTTTCTGATCCAGACCGAGACGAAGCTGGTGCTGGTGGACGCGGTGGTCACCGACAAGAAAGGGATGTACGTCCCGGATCTCAAGATGAAGGATTTCCACGTGTCCGAGGACGGCAAGGAGCAGCCGATCAAAAGTTTCTCGTTTGAGGCTGATCCCGGCCCTGGCGTTCCGGAGCGCACCCATTATCTGGTGCTGGTCTTCGACAACTCGACCATGACTCCGCAAGACCAGATTCGCGCCAAAGAAGCGGCCGGGAAATTCGTGGATACCAACGCGGGAGAAAACCGGATGATGTCGATCGTGAATTTCGGCGGGACGATGCAGGTCGCGCAGAATTTCACTTCGGACAAGGAACGGCTGAAGGCGGTGCTTAGCGGCGTGCAGATCTCCGCGGTGTCCGCGAACGCCGGCGCGGGAGGCGGACGGGCCGCGACCGTCGCCGCGGATTTCGCCGCGCGCGACATGCTCCAGACGCTGCGTTCCTTGGCGAAGAATTTGTCATCGATACCCGGGCGCAAGATCCTGGTGCTTTTCACGGCCGGATTCAAGCTGACCGAAGAGCAAATGTCGGAAGCCACGGCGACCATCGATCAATGCAACAAATCCAATGTTGCTGTTTATCCGGTGGATGTTCGCGGACTTGTTCCGGGCGGGTCGGGCGGAGGACCGCAACCTAAGGCATTGCTCCAGACGCCGCGTTCGGATCGCGCGGGATTTGTATTTCAGACGGTCGCGTTCACGCCGGGATTCGGCTTGGCTCCACAGGTCAAAGGAGGCGGAGGAGGGACCACAGGCGGGGGCGTGAGCGCGCCGAGCAGCAGCGGCGGGCATTCGGGCTCAACATCGACTTCTTCGCCGTCGACATCCAGCGGCAATTCAGGAAGCCGAGGGTCCACCCCCACAAACGGCAACACCTCGACTGCCAGCGCCAACGGCAGGGGCGCCGCGGGCGGTATATCGCCCGCGAATGCCCCTTCTCGCGCTCTGATTCCGAAGATTCCCGAAAGCGTCACGACGAATCAACAGGTGATGTTCATGCTCGCTTCCGGCACCGGCGGATTCGTGATTCACGACGACAACGATCTGCTCGCCGGGCTCGAAAAAATCGGCAAGGAGCAGAATCAATACTACATTTTGGGCTATACGCCGCCCGACAGCAAAGAAGGAAGCTGCCACACGCTGCATGTGAAAGTTGACCGCGGCGGAATCGAGATCCGGTCGCGCACCGGTTACTGCAGTGCGAAGCCGATGGATGTTTTGTCGGGCAATCCGGCCGTGAAGACCATGGAAGCGAAGCTTACGGGATCGCAGGCTGGGCCGGTAAAGGGCAGCATGACGCTTCCGTTCTTTTACACTTCACCGAACATCGCGCGCGTGAACCTCGCGATGGATATTTCCCCCTCCGCTCTGAAATTGGAAAAGAAAAAGGGGAATACGCTTGAGTCGGACGTGAACGTTTTGGGAGTCGCGTACACGCCGCAAGGGACGGTGGCGGCTCGCTTCACTGACGTTCTCAGGCTGGACTACGCGGATAAACAGGATGCGGAAGCCGCGAAGGGAAAACCGCTGCATTACGAGAATCAGTTCGATATCCCCTCCGGCAAGTACACCTTCAAGATTGTGTACAGCGAGGGCGGCGACAACTTTGGAAAGCTGGAAGCGCCGCTTGAAATCGATCCTTATAAAGCCGGCGACTTTGCCCTGAGCGGACTGGCGCTCAGCAAGGAGTATCACCGCATGCAGGACCTCGGATCGAGCATCGAAACGGCGATGGTGGAAGACAAGACGCCTTTGATCGCGAGCGGGCTCGAAATCGTGCCGGCGGGCGATGCGACGTTCACGAAATCCGACCTTGCGATTCTTTATTTCGAAATGTACGAACCGGCGCTGGTGACGGCCGATCCGAACAATCCAACGCCGATGGGTTTCCGAATGCGCGTGCTCGATAAGAAGACCGGGGAGCAGAAGACCGATACCGGATTGATGCGGTTGGACCCTCCGCCTGCGGTCGGCAATCCGGTGGTTCCGTTCGGCGCGAAGATGCCAGTATCGGGGCTGCCGCCAGGGTCTTATGAGATCGAAGTCACAGCCGTGGATGAAGCGAATCACACCGCGCAGAGGACCGCGGATTTCGAGATCCAGTGATTCGCGCCGCGACAGTGCTGTTGTCAATCGCAGCCGGCGGAGCCCTCTGGCCGCAAGCCGCGCCAAAGGAAGAACCGCCCGCAAACTTCAGCAGCCAGGTCAACCTGGTATCGGTGCCGGTCGTGGTCAGGGACCACAACGGCCGTGCGGTGGGCAGCCTGCGGCAAGAAGATTTCCAGCTTTTCGACAAGGGCAAACCACAGATCATTACGAAATTCAGCATTGAGACCAGCTCCGAGAAGCCTGAGCAAGAAAACGCCGGCGCCAATCCCATCGGGCCTTCGCTTGCGGGGCAACGGCCCGAGGAAAAAAAACCCAGTCTTCCCGGCCGGTTCGTCGCCTATCTGTTCGACGATCTTCACATGAAGACGGAGGACGTTTTGCGGGCGCAGGACGCGGCGAACCGGGAGCTGGATCGAACGCTCGATCCGGATACGCGAGCCGCTGTTTTCTCGACCAGCGGCCGCACGTTGCAGGACTTCACGAGCGACTCGCCAAGTCTCCATGCCGCCATCAACCGGATTCAGCGAGGCGCGCAAGGCTCCGAAAAGCATGACGATTGCCCGCCCATGAGCTATTACGTTGCGGATTTTATCGTCAACAAAGCGACCACCCTCACCGAGATCAGCACGACTTCCCCAATAATGCTGATAGGAGCCGTGGCGATGGAAACAGCGCAGTGTCTGCATATTCCGCTGCCCCCTTCGGTCTCGCCTCCGCAGCTTTCCCCGGAGGACGCCTCACGCGTGGAATCGACCGTTTGGAGCGCAGCGCACCGGACGCTCACCGAGGGCGGCTACCAAGGCGAAACGGCGCTCGCCTCCCTCCGGGATTTGATCCGCAGCATGTCCACGCTGCCGGGGAGCCGGACGATTGTAATGGTATCGCCGGGTTTCATGCTAACCAGCGAACAGCGCTTCCCCGAGAACGACATTTTCGACAAAGCGATTCGCGCCAATGTAACGATCAACACGCTCGACGTTCGAGGGCTTTATACGCTGCCGGGGTTCCAGGCAAGCGACGACGGGCATTTGTTCGGCGCGCAAAACGCGGCGCTGATGCAGGCCGATAACGAAGAAGCAGCGCAAGGCGGGAACCTGCTGGAAGAAGTCGCGGATGCGACGGGCGGAAGGTTCTTTCATGGCAGCAACGATCTCCAGCAGGGTCTCGGCCAATTGGCCGCGCGGCCCGCGTATGTTTACATCCTCGGCTATTCGCCCGACAACCTGAAGACCGATGGCGCCTATCACACGTTGAAGGTGCAGATTTCGAAGAGCGCGAATCTGGAGGTTGAGGCTCGGCATGGCTACTGGGCGCCGAATCGCAAGACCGGTCCGATTGAGCAGAATCGGGAAGAGGTTCGCGACGCAATTTTCTCACGTGACGAATTGTCGGAGATTCCCGTCAAGCTCAGCACCGAGTTCTTTAAGCAGGACCAGGCGAAGGCCCAGCTTACCGTGCAAACACGCGTGGATGGAAAGGGGCTGAAGTTTGCAAAAACGGGTGATCGTAATCTGGAAAGCCTGACCATCGCCTTCACCGTGTTCAATCCGGACGGGCGTTTGATTGCCGGCGTCGAGCGCAGGTTCGAGTTCCGGCTGGAAGATCCTGTTCTCGATTCCGTGCGAAACTCGGGGCTGGTCGT
>JASHRP010000485.1 GCA_030037375.1 Bryobacteraceae bacterium
CGAGTCGGAGCGGGCGGGCACGTTCGAACCGCTGCGCTTCGTCCCACGCGAGAAGACCGTCGTGCTCGGGCTGGTGAGTACCAAACTGTCCGAGTTGGAAACCGAAGATCGATTGCTGCGCCGTGTCGAAGAGGCGAGCAAATATTTGCCGCTAGAACAGCTTGCGTTGAGCCCGCAGTGCGGCTTCGCCAGCGTGCTCGAAGGTAATTTGCTGACGGAAGACGAGCAGTGGCGCAAGTTGGAGCTGGTGGTTAGTACCGCCCGCAAGGTATGGGCCGACGCCTAGCCACCGTGATTCTTGGTATGCAGACCCCCACCTTGTTTGGAGGCGGGCCGTATGATACCATCGCGTCGATTTAAACAATTGCCGGCGTCTTGTACAATCATCGGCGTCGTCGCGGCAGCATAAGCCGCTTTTCGAGACGGGACGGAGTTGAAACAGTGAAGCGACTTCTCATCAACCAGTTGAACCGTTGGACTGCGGTCGCCGCGGGCTTTACCTTGTTCTGCGCGCTTCCGGCCTTCGCGGCCGATCCGGGCGCCGGAGGCCTGGATGTAGTCAAGGTTCGGGACAACTTCTACATGATCGCCGGCGGCGGCGGCAATATCGGCGTGAACATCGGCCCGGACGGCATCGTCCTGGTGAACGCCGGTTCGGCGGCGGCCAGCGACCAGGTGCTCGCGGAGCTCAAGAAGCTGACCGAACTGCCCATCCGCTACATCATCGACACTGATGCGGGTCCGGATTTCGTGGGCGGCAATCTGAAGCTCGGCAGGGCCGGACTGACCGTGATGAACGGCCATACCGGCGCGGAGATTCTTGCGCACGAAAGCGTTCTTACCAGAATGAGCGCGCGCAACGCGAATCCGTCTTATCCTGGCGACGCCTGGCCCACGGAGGGGTTTCAGCCCCTTCGGCATGCGTTCCGCATGAACGCGGAAGGGATCGAAGTTTTCCATTTGCCGGCTGCGCACAGCGATGCCGACAGCGTGGTGTTGTTCCGCAAGTCCGACGTAGTCGTGACCGGCGACATCATGGACACCACCCGGTTCCCCATCATCGACACCGCTAACGGCGGGACCATCCAGGGGGAGATCGACGCGCTGAACAAGGTAATCGAATTGACCATCGCTCCGATTCCCTACATCTACAAAGAAGTCGGCACTTACGTGATTCCGGGGCACGGCCGGCTGTGCGAACAGATGGAAGTCGTCGACTACCGCGACATGGTGGTGATTGTTCGGGATGCGGTTGCCGAGTTGATCAAGCAGGGAAAGACGCTCGATCAAATCCAGGCCGCTCATCCCGCGCTGGCTTACGAGACGCGCTACGGCCGTGAGCCCGGAGTCACCAACTCGTTCGTCGAGGCGATCTATAAAGGCCTTACTTCGAAGAAGTAGGAATGCATCAAGGCACGGTGAGAAGGAACAGTGAGGGCGGCGCACACATGAGGGATCGAGTTTTACAGCGGAAGTTCACGCGGCTCGCGCTAGTTACAGGCGCGGTATTCATGGCGGCAGGGCTTTATGCTCAGGCTCCCGCGGCTCCAGCCCAGGGCGGACGTGGCGGCGGACGCGGAGGGCGGGGAGGCGGCGCGGCTGGGGGGCCGCAGAATCCGAAAGCTGCCGCTCCCATCGACCTCACCGGCTATTGGGTTTCGGTGATCACGGAGGATTGGCGCTATCGCATGGTCCTGCCCAGCAAGGGCGATTTTCAGGGCGTTCCGATGACGGCTGCGGCGCGCACCGTCGCGAACCAATGGGATCCGGCCAAAGAAGCAGCTTCGGGAGATCAGTGCAAGGCATATGGCGCGCCCGCGCTTTTGCGGGAGCCGACTCGGCTTCACATCACCTGGCAAGATGACAACACTCTAAAAATGGAAAGCGACGCTGGCAAACAGGTTCGCCTCTTCCATTTCGGCGATTGGAAATCGCCCGGCGGTCCTCCCACAAGGCAAGGCGACTCAGTCGCGGATTGGGAAGGCGTCGGCGGCGGCGGGCGTGGCGGTCGCGGCGGCGGGGGCGGCGGACGAGGCGGAGCGGCGCCTGCGGCTCGCAGCAATGAGCCTTCGGATGCATCGCTGAAAGTGGTGACTACGAATCTGATGGGCGGATTCCTTCGCAAGAACGGCGTCCCGTACAGCGACAAGACCACTCTCACGGAGTACTATGACTTGATGAAGGAGCCCACTGGCGACTTGATGTTCGTGGTGACGATTTCCACGAATGACCCGGTGTATCTGAGCAGAAATTTCGTCATTAGTTCTCAGTTCAAGAAAGAGCCGGGCGATACCGATCCGAAATGGAAGCCGACGGAGTGTTCGGCGACTTGGTAGATGTTAGTAAGCTGAGTATAAGCAACAGGAGATCGAACCCATGACTTTCAGCAAGAGCCTGTGTTTGGCGATGTCATTCTGCATGGCCCTTCCCGCGCTTGCCGAGATCGACCTATCCGGATCTTGGGCGTCCATCAATGACGAGGACTCGATGGAGCGCGGCGCGGGTCCGAACCCGGACGATTGGGCGGGTCTCCCGTTCAACGAGGCCGGCCGGGCCAAGGCGCTGAGCTTCCAGCAGTCCATGATCTCCATGCCGGAGCGCATCTGCTGGTTCCAGACGCAGTGGCACATCGCCGCCGGACCGTTCAGCCTGAGAATGTGGGCCCAGCCCGATCCTCTGACCGGCCGCGTTCAAGCGTGGATTATCGGAGCCTGGGAAACGCGCGCTCCGATGATCATCTGGATGGACGGTCGTCCGCATCCTTCCAAGAACGCTCCGCACGACCAAACAGGTTTCACCACCGGCGTTTGGAACGGCAATGAGCTGATCGCCACGACCACGCATATCAAGACCGGCTACATTCGCCGCAACGGCGCGTCCAGCAGCGATGAAGCTGTCATCACCACGCACTTCCGCCGTCACGGCGACATGCTGACGGTAGCATTGTTCATGGATGACCCGGTCTACTTGACCGAGCCCTACGTCTTGACGCGGTCGTATAACCTCAGCACCAATCCGGTTGCGATCGGCGGGCCGCCGTGCATCGTTGGCGACGAGGGCGTGGAGTCCGGCCGCGTCCCGAATTATCCTCCCGGCGAGAACCCGATGCGGAATGAGCTGACCAAGCTCTACGGAATTCCGGAAGAGGCGGCCATGGGCGGCGCAGAGACCATGTACCCTGAGTTCCGCGACAAGATCAAGGACAAGTTCGTGCTTCCCGCCAAGTGCCAGCGGAATTGCGGAGGCGGTGGCGGAGGCAATTAGGATCGGCGTCGGTTGATGCCTAAAGTTCTGTAGGATATAATCTCGTTCAAAGTAGGAGGCAGCTTGAAGAGCAAATTATTCGTGTTGGCGTTCGCGGGAGTGAGCGTTTTGGGTGTTCGCGCCTACGCCCATCATTCGTTCGCGGCCACGTACCTCGAAGATCAGAAGATGACGGTCGAGGCGGATGTGGTCCAGTTTCTGTACCGCAATCCCCATTCGTTCCTTCAGTTGACGTCGAAGGACCCCAAGACCGGCAAGGATATCACCTGGGCCGTGGAGTGGGGCGGCGGCGGACAGCTGGGAAGCCAGGGCGTGCAGCGCGAGACGCTGCGGCCGGGCGATCATGTGATCGTCGTGGGCGAACCGGGACGCGATCCTGAGGAGCACCGCCTGCGCATGATCAGCATCAAGCGGCCCTCCGATGGCTGGTCCTGGGGCGGAACCTTCGACTAGACCGCTTCTTAAGCTAGCCTTTCTCCCGCCCCTTGGGGCGTCCAGGACATGGTGGTTCCTGTAGATCTTACGATAAGTGTGGGTTGACGCATCTTGAAAAAGAAACTGCTTGTCCTGTTCACTGCCGGAGCTTTTGCAGGCTCATTCGGCGGACTTAACCCCGTGGGGCGCGCCTTCGCTCAGGCTCAAACCAAAGGCGCGCCGAAGCAGATGTCTGAGCAGGCCTTCAAGAACATCACCGTTCTTAAAGGCATCCCAGTGGACGAGTTCATGGGCACCATGGGCTTGTTCTCCGCCGCGCTCAGCTTCTGTTGCAAGGATTGCCACACCGGTGCCGGCTCCTCGAATCCCAAGTGGGAAGACGACCCGCCGCGGAAAGTGGTCGCCCGCCGCATGGCGCAGATGGTGAGCAAAATCAATCAGGATAATTTCAACGGACGCCAGGTTGTGACGTGCTGGACCTGCCATCGCGGCAGCCCCAGCCCCGCGATCACTCCTCCCATCGACACCATCTATGGCGACACGGTTTTTACTCCGACTGACGTTCTGCCGGTCGCCAATCCCACAACCGGAGGAACTCCTCCGGCGGATCAAATCCTCGACAAGTACATCACGGCTCTCGGCGGCGCGGACGCGCTCTCCAGGCTCACCAGCTTTACCGCCAAAGGAACCAGCCATTTGTTTGGCGAAGTGCAGGAAGATCCGGCGGAGATCTCGGCAAAGGCCCCCAATTACCTCGTGACGGTTGTTCATCAGCGCGAAGGCGACGTTGCGCGAACTTACAACGGTCAGGAAGCTTGGGTGATGCTGCCCCTGACGGTAATCGGAAAATATTCGCTTAACGGATCGATGCTCGAAGGCGCGAAACTGGATGCGCAGATGGCCTTCCCGGGCGGGCTGAAGCAGTTCTTCAGCTCCTGGCGCGTCACCTACCCGAGCGTAGTAAACGGGAAGCCCGTCTACGTGGTTCAAGGAAGCGGCAACGGCCTGATCGCGACGTTTTACTTCGACAAACAGAGCGGTCTCCTAAACCGCATGGTCCGCTACGCCGGCACGGCGATGGGACGCGTTCCCACGCAAATCGACTACTCGGATTACCGGCCCGTGAACGGGGTCATGATGCCGTACAAATGGACGTACGGCTGGATCAGCGGCCAGGAGATTTATTCCCTGAGCGAGATCCAACCCAACGTCGCGGTCGACAACGCAAAGTTCGGCCAGCCCGTTCAGAGAACGAAGTAAGCTCAGTTCTTCGCGGCCGCGTTTTCGAGAAGCGTCCGAATCTCGGCTACGGTTGCTGGATTCACCGCTCCGCCGCCCGCTCCACCACGGCCTCCGGCTGCTCCGCGTCCCGCTGCTATAGGCGTCGTCCCGGCAGGCGCGCCTCCTCGGCCGGCGCCTCCGCTCGTCCCGGCCAAATCAATCGGCTTCTTCCCATTGGCATCGACCAGATTCGGACTAGCTCCCTTGTCGAGCAGATAACGCACAAGATCCACTCGACCCGCTTGAGCCGCTTCGTGCAGCGCCGACATCCCTTCTTTGTCCGCGGGAGGGTGATAGGAGATTCGCATCGAGTACGTCCTGGTGCCGGTAACCTGAGCATTGATATCGGCGCCGTGCTGGATCATCAGGTCCATAAGCGCCGTATTCGCCGCGCCGCCGCCTCCCCGCCCGCCGCCGGAACTAACACCAGCCGCCAGCAGGAACGGCGTGAAGCCCATCGCATTGATGTTGGGATTCGCTCCCTTCGCCAGAAGCGCTCGGACCACTTCCATATCGCCGCCTTCCGTGGCGCGAAACAGAGGCGTGGTTCCGGTGTTCAACTGCTCTTCCGCGAAGCGGCCGCTATTGCCTCCGCGGCTGGGCCGGTGGATATTCATTTGCACGTTGGGATCGACACCCGCGTCGAGCAGCGTGTTAATAATCTCCATGCTGGAAACACCAGCCGGAGCCGCCGCCGCTCCGCGTCCCGCTCCTCCGCGCCCTCCTGCGCCGCGTCCTCCTCCGCCGGCTGCTTCCTTCCGATCGACCGCGATAAAAAGCGCCGTGCGCCCCCACCAATCCCACACGTTCGGATTCGCGCCACGCTCGATCAGCAGCTTCGCGATGTCGTTATGGTCGTTGTCGAGCGCCACCATTAGCGGCGTCACGCCTTCAGGCGTCGGCACGTTCACGTTCACGCCGGAAGCGATCATCGCTTCGACGCACTCATAGCACCCGTTGCGTGCCGCATAAAGCAGCGCGGTCAGACCGCCAACCGGACGATACTGCGCGCGAGGCTCGGAGGAGATTTGGCTGTCCCAATCGATATACAACGCGCGCGACTTCGTGTTCGCGTCTTTGGAAAGAAGCAGCTTCACCATCTCGGCCGCGTTCTTGTCGGAAGAAGCCGCCCACATCAGCGCCGTCTGATTGTGGAATGTCTCCATTGCGTTCACGTTTGCGCCGGCTTTGACCAGCAGCTCGACCACGGGAAGCTCACCGGTTTTGATGGCCAGCATCAGCGCCGTTTCGCCATCCTGATTGGGAGTATCCGGCTTCGCGCCGGCATCCAGCAGCGCCTTGACCATCCTCGCGTCGGCCAGCTTTGCGGCTTCCGCGAGCGGCGTTGATCCGAACTCGTTCTTTACGTCGACCTTCGCCTTCTTTGCGATCAGCGCGTCCAGCAATTCATAATCGACGTGATAGACCGCCCAGTGAATCGGGGCGGTGCCGTCGGGCTGCGCCGCGTTGACGTCCGCGCCCGCGCGAATCTTATCGAGTGCTTCCTTGCGGTTCCCCGCCTGGATGAGATCGGCGAGCGAAGCCTTTTGAGCCTGCGCCCATGCCGGCGCAACGGCGGCAGCCACGCAACAAACGGCGAGAATGAAGCGCCTCACGCTTGCCTCCTCAAAAACATCGCGCACAACGCAGTGGGGCGCGCATGGTCATCGACACTTAGCGAGGGCGCCCCGCGCTGTGCGCTTCTACACCACATTCGGACCAATTTTGTCATTGTGACCCCAGAGCCCCTTGCATGCGTCGTACAAAAATTTTTCCGGATCCTTCCACGTTCGCGCCAGCCCCTTCAGCACGCCTTCCTCCAGCATGTCCTTCGGTCCGTCGCCTTCGCGCACCTGTTTGAACAAGCGTTCCCGAACCTCATCCATCAGGTCGCGCTCGGCCTTGAACTCGGCCTTGGTCATCACCGGACCGTAGGCCGGCACGATCTTGGTCTGGTCGTTCGCGAGCTTCAACAAAATATCCATCGAGTCCACGCGTCCGCCGATCCAGGCTCCCGTGAACCAATCGAGCGCCGGGTCGCGTAACGGTGAAGCAACGTCGCCCACGGCAAGAACATTCGTATTCTTGAACAAGACGTAGATATCGCCGCTAGTGTGAGCCAAAGTCAGGTAGCCGTAGTCGATTTGCTCCTCACCAGCCTTCAAGGAACCGGTGGTCAGGAACGTCTCCGTGGGCCTCGCGGCCTTCGGGCGAGCGTTCTCGTAACGATCCTCGGCCGGAACCCAGTAATCCGTCGACATCCACTGGCGAGTGCGATCGTGCGCGATGATCTTCGCGCCCGCCGCCGCGAACATTTCGTTGTTCCCGGTCTGATCGAGATGATAATGCGTATTGAATAGCGTCTGAACCTTCGATCCAGACGCAAAGCCGCTCAGCGCCGCCATCACTTTGTCGCCGGATTTCGGCGCGCCGCTATCCACCAGCACGAACCCCTCGCCACCGGAAAACGCGACTACGTTCGCCCCGCCCCCGTCGACGACAAGCACCTTATCCGTTAGGCGAGCGTTGCCTGCGGCCTGCGCCTTCAAGCTCCGTGACGACGCCCAAAGCGCGAGCGCCTCCGCGGCGCTATCTTTCAAAAGCTGTCTTCTGCTAACCACGGACTGATCCAAAGTCCTAGACTTCCGAAATCACGCCGGTGCTATCGCCAAACTTCTCGCGCTCCACGCCAATTTTTTGCAAAATCGTCAGGTGCAGATTCGCGATCGGCGTGCGCTCCGGCAGCACGAGATGCTTCCCGCCGAGTTTCATCCTGCCGTTGCCGCCGCCCACCAGAATATTCGGCTCCGGATAATTGTTGTGCAAATCGCTATTGCTCATATTCGATCCATACATGAAGATCGAATGATCGAGCAGCGATCCGTCGCCATCCGGCGTCTCCGCCATCTTCTTGATGAACTCCGTGAACTTCTCCACGTGCCAGGTCTGGATCTTCACCAGCTTGTTCAGCCGGTCGATATCATTCGCGTGGTGCGACACCGGATGGAAGGAATCCGGAACGCCGATGTGGTTGTAAGTCCGGTTGGTCCCCTCCGCCACCATGATGTAGCTGGCCACTCGAGTCAGGTCGGCTTGATAGGCCAGCGCCAGCAGGTCGAACATCAACTTCACCTGCTCCGCAAAATCGTCCAGTTCACCCACCGGCGCATCCGGAATCTTCAGCCCGGAAAGGTCCTTCGCGGAAGCCTTCTGGGCGCGGCGCTCAATCTCGCGGACGCTGTCGAGGTAACCGTCCAGTACGGCGCGATCGCGGCTTCCAAGCTGCCCTTGGAGCTGCTTCGTCCGGTCCAGCATCACATCCAGGATGCTGCCGTTGAATTGGCCGATTGAGGCGCGTTCCGCCGGCGTATCGCCCTCCCCGAACAATTGCAGGAAAACCTTGCGCGGGTTGTACTCCATCGGCAGAGGCGAATCCGCGTCGCGGAACGACAGCGTCGTGTAAGAGCCGCCATTGCCCGCCGCCGACTGCGATATCGTCTCCGAAGCAATCTCGAGAGAAGGCAGCGGCGTCTCCTGCCCGATCACTTTCGCGATCACCTGGTCGAGCGTCGTCGCCATATGCGCGCGCGGACCGCCGGTGTCCGGCCGAGTGGCGCTGAGCCACGTCGCCGGCGTGAATGTGTGCACCGAACCCGCGGTAGCCGCGTTCTCCAGATTGCCGAACGAACTGATGTATTTCTTGTACGGTTCGAGCGACGAAAGAATCGGGCTCAGCTTGAAATCCGCGCCCACGCCGCTGGGCGTCCATTTGTCCATGGCCGGCCCGTGCGACGTGTTGTACATGATCGCGCCGTGCGGGATATAGAAGAACCCCGCGCGCAGCTTCGGTGCGGCCTCGGTCTTCGCAAGCGCGGTGGCGGCCGGAACCATGGCGTCGAGGAACGGCAGGCCGAGCGCCACACTACCGCTACGCAGGAACGTGCGCCGGGACAGATGCTTCTTGGTCAGGAACGTCGCCATTGCCGGTCACTCCTGTCGCAGCAGAGAGGTTTTGCCGCTCGTCATCGTGGAGGCCACCTTGGTCGGCCGGGCCGTCGAGCCCGGATGCGCGGGAGGTCCCTGACGGCGGAAGTCGTCGCTGTTGACGACGCCGATGA
>JASHRP010000051.1 GCA_030037375.1 Bryobacteraceae bacterium
AATGGTCGCTTAGGCCGTCCACCACCGCCTTGAACCCAGCGGCGTCCTTGAGAAGCGTGGTGATGTCGTAGAAGTTGATGCCGGGCTTGGGAAAATCGGGGACCTCACGAATGAGGCTCTTCAGATGATTCATGGGCGGGGACTTTCAATCTTAGCATTGATCTATTGGGGGATCTAATCTGCCTTAAGCCAGTCGCCCGATGAAACTCTGCGGCTCTCGTTGACTTCTCCTAAGTACTCATATAACCAAGTACGTATCTGGCGGCCGTCTTCGAGAATCGCAATTGCATGCACGCGGCGGTATTCATCGGACCCTTCGTACTCGTCCAGAGCGGGTAAGGTCTCCGCACGCAGCAATTCGAACAGATCGCCAACCACCCAATCTCCCGCCTCTTCGCTCAGCCGAACTCCGGGATACCAGCTCACCCTGTACAGCCGCGCCTGTACTCGCGCGACTCCTAAGTATTGTGCGGACCGGTGGAGCAAATCCGCATACTGATTCGAGCATCCGCGGCGCAAAGATCCATAGACCCAGAGGTGGTCCCTTGACATTAAAATAACCCTAATCCTATCATGGGGTTTGAAGGAGAAGTCCGCGGCTGAGCCCGCTGCGGGCTCCTCTGGTACACCAACGGGGAGGCAGTTTTGATCAAGCTCGACATCATTAACGAAGTCGTGAACAAGACGGGCATCACCAAAACAAAGGCGGAGATGGCCGTAGAAACCGTGTTCGAAAGCATGAAGCGGGCCCTTAGCCGCAGTGAACGCATTGAGTTGCGCGGATTTGGCATCTTCAACGTCCGTCCGCGCAAGACCGGAATTGGCCGCAATCCGCGCACTGGCGCGGAGGTAGCCATTCCGCCGGGCAAAGCGGTCCGGTTCAAGCCAGGCAAGGAGTTGCAGACGCTTCAGTAGCCGGCACGGGGTCGGCCCGACCCTCACGGAAGGAGTAAATCTTCCCGCTCCGCCGGGCCAGGCTTAGTTCACCCGCTACGGCTGTGCGTCGAATTAGTTAGAAGTACAAGCGTGTCCCCTAACGGCTACTCCTGGACTCCAACCGCCCCTCCAGACCGCGGGTTCTGGACGGAAGCGGCACGGCCCAGGCAGCGCTATTGGTTGCATATACTCCTGCTGGTTGCGACGCTTCTCTCTACCACCGTTGTCGGTGTGGGCCTGGCGCAAACCTTCGCGGCGGACCGCCCCTTTGACTTCGACATGGGCTTCGAGAGCTACGTGAGCATGTGGCACGATCCCGCGATCCTGCTGGAGGGACTTCCTTTTTCCTTAACTCTGGTTACGATTCTGCTGGCGCATGAAGCGGGGCATTATCTTACGGCCCGGCACTACGGCGTCGACGCCACGCTGCCCTTCTTCTTGCCAGCTCCGACGCTGATCGGCACCATGGGAGCCTTCATTCGCATCCGGTCTCCGATTCTTACCAAACGCATTTTGTTCGACATCGGCGCGGCGGGTCCCTTCGCCGGTTTCGTGGTCCTCATCTGGCCCCTGGCGATCGGCGTGTCCATGTCCAAGGTCATTCCCGGCGCCTCGATCCATGGCGACCTGATTTTCGGCACGCCGCTGATTCTTCGTTTATTCGAGTGGGCGCAATTTCCTGGAGTACCGGCCGCGAATATCTATCTGCATCCCATGGCCCGCGCGGCGTGGGTTGGATTGCTGGCGACCGCGCTCAATCTTCTACCGATCGGCCAGCTCGACGGCGGGCACATCCTTTACTCATTCATCGGAGACCGCAGCAAGATCCTTTCCCGAATTTTCGTGGCCTGGCTGATTCCGATGGGATTGTTCTTTACCTATAGCTGGCTGGTTTGGGCCGCGCTTCTATTTTTCTTCGGCATGCGCCATCCAAGCATCGTCGACCCCACGCGATTGGGAGGCACGCGCCGCTGGCTGGGCTTGGCGGCGCTGGTCATCCTTGTGCTCTGCTTCACAGCCGCCCCGATTCGCCCCGGATCGTGAAGATCGTCTAATTGTGAAGATCTCGGCGACGATCATCACGCTCAACGAAGAGCTGAACGTGGCGCGAGCCATCGAAAGCTTGCGCTGCGCCGATGAAATCGTGGTGGTCGATAGCGGCTCGACCGATCGCACCGTGGAAGTCGCCGAGAAATTAGGCGCGCGAGTCGTCGAAAGCGCGTGGCCGGGCTATGCCAATCAGAAGAACCATGCCGCCGCGCAGGCTTCCTATGACTGGATTCTTTCGCTCGATGCGGATGAATCGCTAAGCGAAGCGCTGGAGGCCGAAATCTGGCGGCTCAAAAAAACGGGGCCACAGTACGACGCTTACACGATGCCCCGATTGGCGCAATATCTCGGACGATGGATTCGCCACTCCGGCTGGTATCCGGACCGCAAGATCCGGCTCTACGACCGGCGCAAGGCAACCTGGGTCGGGAAATTCGTTCATGAAACCGTGCACGTGAAGGGAAAGGTCGGGCATCTCGAATCGAACCTGCTCCACTTCACGTGCGATTCTCTCTCGGAGCATTTGCGCACCATGGACCGTTACACCACGCTCGCCGCGCAGCAGTTGCTCGAAACGGGCGAGCCGGTGACCTTCGCCCGCATTCTCCTCAGTCCGCCGTGGACTTTTTTCCAAACCTACGTTTTGAATCTCGGTTTTCTGGACGGATTGGAAGGACTCGCAATCGCCCACATGGCCGCGCTATACAATTTCGTCAAATATGCCAAGGCTCGGTTCATGAGCACGGGAATCCTGGGCGGGCGAAATGTTTGAAGCGTTGATGTTCCTGACCGGTTTGCTGATCGGGAGTTTCCTGAATGTGTGCATTTACCGCCTGCCACGCGACCTTTCGGTAGTCCGGCCGCGCTCCCACTGCCCGCATTGCGGACGCATGGTCGCCTGGTACGACAACATTCCGCTCGTGAGCTGGTTGCTGTTGCGCGGGCAATGCCGGCACTGCCTGGCGTCGATCTCTTGGCGCTATGCGGCGGTTGAATTAGCGACCGGTCTCGCGTTTCTCCTAAGCGCGATCTCCCTGGGCCCCACCATCGACACAGCCAAATACGCCACGTTTTCCGCGATCATCATCGCCCTGATCGTCACGGATCTTCAGGAGCGGATTCTGCCGGATGAGCTGACGCTGGGTGGAACCATCGCGGGCCTGGCCTTCTCTCCGTTCGTCTCCTCCGAGCCGGGCATTCTCGCTCTGCTGTTCTGGAATAAGCTCGGCCCGCATTGGATTCGTTTGATCGACGCAGTCTTCGCGGCGGCTGTGTCGAGCGGGTTGATTTGGGTCCTGCCGTGGCTCTATCAGAAGGTGCGCCATCGCGAGGGAGGCTGGATGGGCCTGGGCGATGTCAAGATGATGGCGATGATCGGGGCGTTCATCGGCCTTCGCGGATCGTTATTCACAATGTTTCTAGGCGGGCTGCTGGGCTCGGTTCTCGGGTACACGTACATTTTCTTGAAGAAAAAGGATCCCTCGACATATGAACTCCCGTTCGGGACCTTTCTCGGCGCGGCTGCGCTAGCGGTCGCGGTGTGGGGCGAAGGATTGGTCGCGCTCTCAGGATTGAAGTAGGCGGCTCCTTACTTCAAATCTCAGTTACTTCCAATCCCAGAAAATCGAGCAATCCGACTCCTCCGCCTGCTGCCTGTAGCGGCCCGGCAGGCCGAGCCCATCCACCTTGTCTTTGTCGTTGCAGATGGCGACCGTAGCGAACCTGCCCTCGGTGACTTCCTGCTTCAGCTTCGGCATGGAGATCACGTGCATCGCCGCAGCCTTCGCGTCGGGAAGATCGAGCTTGTGAGAGTCCATGTACTCATTGCCCGGCGGAGGCATGCGGCGTGTCAGAAAATAGACCTGTTCGTCCGCCAGGAGCGGGGCTTGCGCGGGCGTCACCGCGTCGACTTTTCGGGCGACTTTTTCCAGATCCCGCCAGCTATAGTCGTTCGCGTCGTCGACGCTGTATTTGACGAACGCAACCGTCGCGACCATCGCGAGAATCGCGGGATAGCGCCATGGCATCCGCAAGCTTCCGATCAATGACGCGATGGCGTAGAGACCCACCGACGCGAAAATCGCGAGAAAAGGAATGACGAACAGGTAATACCGGCCAAACGTGGGCCGGGGGATGCACAGATACGCGCTTTCAGCCACGATCATCCACACGCATAAGTGGAACTCGCGCTTCTTGCCGCCGGCCCAGTTGCTCCGTTTGACGATGTACGTCAAACCCAGGCACGCCAGCCCGATCAGCACGACCGCCTCATAATTGTTCATCCACGACGTTGCAACGTCCAGATTTTGCTTTCCAGCGTTAGGCCAATCCGCCTGGCGAAACAGGGCGTGATATTGAATCACGGCAAAGATCGCCTGCCGCGGACCGTGCGCGAACAGCCATGCCAGCGGCAGGAACGGCGGTGCGATGCCGGCCAGAAACGCGGCGGAGCGTTTCCAGCGATCCGCCCCGCTTTCGATCCAGATCCAGATGAGCAGAACGGGAGCGAACGGAGCCGTCAGCAAGGTTCCATCGGCCGCCGCGCCGGCGCATAATCCAGCCGCCGCGGAGATCAGAAGCGGGCTTGCTGCACGCTCTTCAACCGTGTGTACGGCGAGCCGAAACGCCGCAACCACCAGCAGCAAGCTGAACGCGTAGGGTTGTCCGATGGTGCAGTACCATAATTCGGTCGAATTTAGCGCCACCAGCGCCAGCGCGCACAACGCCGCCGCGAGCTTCCAGGAATCGTCCTCCAGGCGCTTCCAAACGAAATCGGCGGTCAGCATCGCTGCGCCGATCAATGCGACGGCCGAGATCGCATGCACCACGCGCCAACTCTCTCCGAACAGCTTCATCGCCAGCGCGTTGAAGTATGTGTACAGCGGAGTCTGCGGGAACAGGAAATCCAGGTACGGCCGCTTGCCTCGCAAGATGATCTGCGCCGCCAGGAGATGAAAACCTTCATCCCAGGCGAACGCAAGAGTTTGGGAGTAGCCGATCGCGGACGCCAGCAAAACTCCCGCGGCGATCCACAGCGGGCCGGCGCGCCCGCGGTCAGCGTGCATCTCGATCCGGAGCGGTCAGCAGAACTTTCAGCACTCCCTTAGTCGCCGCGCGCGCGAAACCTTCGGAAGCGCGATCGAGCGGGAAGCGTTCGGAGATCAGCGAATCCACGCGCACCTTCCCGGAAACCAACATCCGCATGGCCGGCTGGAACCGCCCGCACCGCGACCCGATTAGCGTAATCTCGTTTACGATGGCCGGCGCGGTGTCGATCTGCACCAGGCCGTGCACTGTCGATTTCATCACCACTTTGCCTCGCGGCTCACACATGTCGATGGCCGAGCGGAGGCCCTCGGCCGAGCCGGTCGCGTCCACGACCAGTGAATACGCGCGCTCAGGGAGGCTCTTCCCAATCGTTTCCGCCGTGATTCCCTCGCGCTCGACCAGCTTCATCTTCTCCTTGTGGCGTCCGAATAAATGGACGCGCGCGCCGTGAGCCTGGAGTACTTGTGCGATCAGCAGCCCGAGTTTCCCATCGCCCAGCAACGCGACCGGTGTTCCAGCAACCAGCTTGACCTGATCCAGGATCTCGCACGCCGCTGCCACCGGTTCGATGAACACGGCTTGGTCATTCGACAGCGCCGCTGGGATGGGATGAAGATTGACCACCGGCAACGTGAGAAATTCGCGAAACGCTCCGGGATGCTTCACGATGCCCAGCACGGTGCGATTCGGGCAATGCCTCCCCAAATCTCGCGCACACCATTCGCACTTTCCGCAGGCTAAGTTGATTTCGCCCGCGACTCTTTTCCCAATCCAGGAGGCATCTTCAGCTTCCGTTACCTCGCCCACGAACTCATGGCCGGGAGTTCCCGAAAAGCCGTAGTACCCGCGCTGCAATTCGAGGTCGGTCGAGCAGATTCCCGCGTTCAGCAGCCGGATGCGGGCGAATCCTTTGGGCACGCGCGGCAACGGCTGCTCGGTGAGCTCCACACGGCCTTTTTCCAGATGAACAGCGAGCATTCGTTAATTTCCTAAATTAGCGCACTCGCGCTCAGATCCCGAACGCAGCCGGGCATTTGACTCTGCCGCTAATTCCATCGAGAGTGCCCTCGGCGAGCTCCATCGCCATGAACGCCACCGGAGGGAATGGGCTCGCGGGCAGACGCGCCTTTTCCGGCGAAAGACCAAATCGCGGATAGTAGTCCGGATGACCAGGGCCGATGACGCGCGCGTCCACCTCGGCCACCAACGACGCCAGGACAACGCCACGGCGACGCAGATTCGCGACCAACTCCGCTTCGTCGGCGCGACCAACTCCGCTTCGTTCACCGTGTAGATCGAAGCCCAGTCCCGGCCTTCCTCACCACGGACCGTCAGATCCGTTTCGCTTCGCACGTGTCCGATTCTAGCTTTTTCGATGGACGCGTTAGAGTGAAATGTATATGACCGTTGCGCCTCCTTCCACGCTCGCGCAGTTGCGTTGTTTCAATCCCGCGTGCCGATCCCAATTCGCGATTACCGAAGTGCTGTACAACTGCCCGAAGTGCGGAGCCTTAATTGAAGCCGGCTATTCTCCACTCTCGGCCAGCGCGGCGGAGCTGAAGCGAACCTTCCGCGAACGCCGCTTGAGCAACTCGCCGCTCGATCAATCCGGCGTGTGGCGCTATCGCGAGATGTTTCCCTTTCTTTCGGATTACTCTCACGTCGTCACGCTGCGTGAAGGCAACACGCCGCTGCTCGATGCGCCGCTCGCGGCCGAATACGGCGGCTTGAAGAGAATTTCGTTCAAGCATCAGGGCTTCAATCCGACCGGCTCATTCAAAGACAACGGCATGACCTGCGGCGTCGCGCAGGCTCGGGCGTTGGGCATGAAGCGCGTGGCCTGCGTATCGACGGGCAACACATCGGCGTCCATGGCCGCCTACGCGGCGGCCGCTGGGCTCGAAGCCCTGATCTTTCTGCCCCACGGCAATATCTCGTTCGGAAAGCTCGCGCAGGCGCTGGAGTATGGCGCGAAAACCCTCGAAGTTGAAGCGAACTTCGACCAGATCCTCGCATTGATCCGCGTGCTTGCCGACCGGCTCGGCATTTATCTGCTCAACTCGGTAAATCCATTTCGGATTGAAGGCCAAAAGAGCATCATGTTCGAGATGCTCGATCAGCGCGATTGGCAAGTGCCGGATTGGGTGGTGCTTCCGGGCGGAAACCTCGGCAATGTCAGCGCGTTCGGCAAAGGGCTGCGCGAGGCGAACAGCGCGGGATTAATCTCGCGCCTGCCGAAACTCGCGGTGATTCAGGCTGAAGGTTCCGCGCCGTTCTACGAGTTCGTCCACGAAGGAGCGCGCGAATTTCGCCCCGTCGAAAAGCCCGAGACTCTCGCGACCGCAATCCGCATCGGCGACCCGGTTTCGTGGCCGAAGGCGTTGCACGAAATCCAGTCGTCGAATGGCGTGGTTGAAAAGGTGAGCGAGCAGGAGATCGCCGACGCGAAAGCGATCATCGGCCGTTGCGGCATCGGTTGCGAGCCAGGCTCCGCCTCAACGCTCGCGGGAATTCGCAAGCTGACCGCGGCTGGGGTTATCGATCGCGATGCCGACGTGGTCGCCGTGCTGACCGGCAACGTGCTGAAGGACCCGGATTACATTTATAAGTACCACAGGGGCAAATTGGAAGCTCCCGGCGGGGTGAAGATTCAATCTACCTATGGCAACCGGTCGATTGTAGTTCTTAACGATGCGGACAAGATCGCCAAGCTGCTGGGCTAAGAACCCGTTAGTCGCGATTCCCGAACAGATGCTCGACGAAAAACGATAGCGATCGCATATCCGCCAGATCGGCGGACTTCGGCTCGAAATGCGACCCGCCCGGACGGGCAAAGGCATGCCCGGCCTGCGGGTACTCCCAAATCGTCACGCGAGCGTCACCCTTGAAAGTCTCGCGAACCTGCTTGGCGACATCCGGTCCCGCGAATTGATCCAAACCTGCGTAATGCAACATGATCGGGCACGACAGATTCTTCGCCAGATCCAAACGCTTGTCGATTCCCACGCCGTAATAGCACGCCGCGGCATCCGGCTTGTGACGCACGGCAGTGAGATACGAAATCAGCCCGCCCCAGCAGTAGCCCACCACGCCAACCTTCCCTGTGCAGCTTTCGTGATGGCGCAAGAAGTCGATCGCGGCGGCGGCATCGTCGGATGCTTTGTTGTCATCGGTCTTCCCGCGAATGGCGCGGGCGTTTTCGTGATCGGATTCCGCCAGTTCGACGCCCGGGTTGGTGCGCCAAAACAGATCCGGAGCCAGCGCGGTGAACTGCCGGGCCGCGAGGTAGTCGCAAACCTTGCGCATGCTCGCGTTAACGCCGAAGATTTCCTGTAAAACCACGATTCCGGGGCCTTTACCTTTGCGCGGTAGAGCCACGTATGCAGACATCTCACCACCCGAAGTAGGAATGCGAACGGTCATAAGGTTCTAGACTATCGCAGTGCGGCAGCCGCTGTCCGAAAGGAACCGCGCAAATACCCCTCCAGGCGTAATCTGAGCCGCGTGGTTATAATCATCATGATGAAGCGCGTGTATCTTTTGGTAGCCGCCTTGCTCTTGGCGGCTTGTTCCAAGAACATCCAGACTACAGAGGCTGTTCGAGAAGGCGTGATGGACCGATTGAATAGCATGGCCGCTAAGTCCGGGCTGGATATGAGCAGCATGCAAGTGGATGTCCCCGCGGTGACTTTCGATCGCGACCATGCCCACGCGACCGTCACCTTCAAGCCGAAAAATTCCAACGCCCCGCCGCTCGAACTCGCTTATGAGTTAGAGCGCAAGGGCGATAAGTGGGTTGTGACCGGTGATCCACAATCGGCCGGTTCGCCCCACGGACAAGGCGCGACGGATCAAGGCGCCGCGCCACAGAGCGGAACGTCCCTTCCTCCCGGACATCCCGCCGTCGGCGCATCGCCTGGAGGAGCAACTTCCCTTCCCCCCGGCCATCCTCCCGTCGGATCGAACAAATGAAAACAGTCGCTGTGTTGGGAGGCGGCCCGGCCGGCGCGTTCGCGGCTGAGCGGCTCGCCGAAGCCGGACTCAAAACCGTTCTGTTCGACGAGAAGCTCGCATGGGAGAAGCCCTGCGGCGGTGGAATCACGTACAAGGCGTACTCCGAATATCCGTTCCTGCTCGACAATCCATTTCCAAAGAAAATCGTTCGCCAGACGGTCATAGGCGCGCCCAAAACAGGTGAAGCCGCCATGAACCTGTCGAAGCCGGTATTGATTTACTCCCGTTTCGAGCTCAACAAGATGCTGCTCGAACGCGCCGAGCGCGCGGGAGCGGCCATCGAGAAAACCCGAGTCATGGGAATTGAGCGGCTGGATCGCGGCTGGCGTCTCAAAACTCGGCACGGCGTCGCTGAAGCGGATTATTGCATCGTCGCGACGGGCGCTCGCAATCCGCTCCGCGAAGTCGGAACCGAATGGAGCGCCGCCGACACCATGAGCGCGCTCGGTTACTACGTTCCGGCATCGCAGGAGCGCATCGATATCCAGTTCCTGCCGCGTCTGGAAGGCTACATCTGGGTGTTGCCCCGCTGCGGCCATCTCTCGGTCGGAATCTGCGGCAAAGGCGAGCCTGCGCAAAAACTCCGGGCGCGTCTCGAAGCCTACATGGATGAGCGGTCGATCGATCGCAAGAACGCAACCTTCTATAGCCATATGCTGCCGTCGCTCGAAACCAGAAACTGGCGCAGCAATCGCGTCTCCGGCAACGGCTGGATGGCCATCGGCGATGCCGCG
Organism: Bryobacteraceae bacterium; assembly: GCA_030037375.1. Taxonomy (GTDB): domain Bacteria; phylum Acidobacteriota; class Terriglobia; order Bryobacterales; family Bryobacteraceae; genus Palsa-187. The sequence continues at coordinate 9,783 of JASHRP010000051.1, forward strand.
GGCATGTGCGATCCCATCACGGGCGAAGGAATCTATTACGCGATTCGTTCCGGCGATCTCGCCAGCCGCGTGCTGCTCAACGACGCGCACGGCATCCTCGAGAAAGCCTCCGCGTATCGCGCCATGCTGTCGCGCGAATTCACCCGCGACCTCGAATTCGCCGCGATGCTCGCCAAGCGGGTTTTCCTGGGACATTTCTGCTTCCGCACCGTGCCGCAGCGGATGGTCATGTTCATGCAGCGCAGCCAGCGGTTCCGCGACTTGATGCAGGATCTATTCGCGGGGACGCAATCGTATCTCGACCTCCGCGCGCGCCTGCTGCGCAGCCTCGGCGGAAGGCGCGAGAAGCTGATGCAGTTCTTCCTGGACCGCGTGATTCCGGAGAACGATCGCGTGATCCCGGAAAACTCCGGCGTGCTGCTCTGAATCTGTCCATGAAAACCGAGCGCTCCGAAGCTCTTTTTGCGCGCGCGCAGGCTCGCATCCCGGGCGGAGTTAATTCGCCGGTCCGGGCGTTTCGCGGGGTGGGCGGCGCGCCTTTGTTCATCAAGTCCGGGCAAGGCTCGCACATCTTCGACGCCGACGGCAACTCCTATATCGATTACGTCTGTTCCTGGGGACCGTTGCTGCTGGGACATCGCCCGCCGGCGGTCGTCGCGGCGTTGCTCGACGTTCTCGAAACGGGAACCAGCTTCGGCGCGCCCACCGAACGCGAGGTCGAGCTGGCGGAGCTGATTTCGAAAATAGTTCCGTCGATGGAGATGGTCCGTCTTGTGAACTCCGGCACCGAAGCGACCATGAGCGCTCTGCGCCTGGCGCGAGGATTCACCGGCCGCGATCTCGTCGTCAAATTTGAGGGCTGCTACCACGGCCACGTCGATTCTCTGCTAGTGAAGGCCGGCTCCGGTATGGCGACCCTCGGGATCGCCGATACGGCCGGCGTTCCACAAGCGTTCGCCGAAACCACCATCGCCTTGCCATTCAACTCCGTCGCTGCGGTCGAGACCGCATTCGCCCAGCGGGGCAGCGAAATCGCGGCGGTGATTGTCGAGCCTGTTGTAGGCAACATGGGCTGCGTTCCGCCAGTTCCCGGATTTCTCGAAGCTCTGCGGGATTTGACCGCTCGTCACTTCGCTCTGTTGATCTTCGATGAGGTGATGACCGGATTCCGCGTTGCCGCCGGAGGCGCGCAGCAGTTGTACGGAATTCAGCCCGATCTCACCACGCTCGGCAAAATTATCGGCGGCGGATTGCCCATCGGCGCTTACGGGGGCCGCGCGGACATCATG
>JASHRP010000486.1 GCA_030037375.1 Bryobacteraceae bacterium
GCGACGCAACCGACAACGTTGTGCCGCCGGGAGGGTGGCATAATCCGGCTAAATCGGATAGCGAGGATTACCGGGTGACGGAAGACAATTAGCCAGGGCTGGCATTTCGAAATACAACAGATCCGGCGAGTCGGACCTCCTGGACAGATCCGGCGTCCGCGAGCGTAAACAGGGCTTCGAGGATCCGTTGCGGAGTCTGCGCGGTCTCCAGTACCGCCGCCAGTGGCGTTGCGGGCCGAGGACGCAGATAGACCAAGTCCGCCGACTTGCCGGGTGCGAGGTCTCCGGTCTCTTCTTCGAGTTGGAGAGCCTTCGCGCCTGCTTTGGTCGCGAGATACAGCAGCCGCGCGCCGTCCAGCATTTCGCCTTCCGGCGCCACGCGCTGCATCAAATACGCTTGCAAAGCTTCCTTCAACATCCCGAACCCGATCCCGCCGCCGACGTCGGTTCCGAGAGCGAACGGCACCCGCGCGCGGAGATGCCGGGCCATCGGAAAAATGCCGCTGCCGAGCGCCGCGTTGCTGGATGGGCAATGCGCGACGGTTGTGCCGGTTGCCGCCAGCTGTTCGAGTTCGGCATCGCAAGGATGAACGTCATGCGCCATCACCGCTCCCGCGCCGCACAGGTCGAAGCGCTGGTAGATGCCGAAATAATCGGAGGCCCAAGGGAACCGCTTCCGCACCTGCGCGATTTCGGCGGGGCTCTCGTTCAAGTGGGTTTGAAAACGAAGGTCCGCGTGTTCGCGGCGCAGGGTCTGGCACACTTCGAGGATTGCCTCCGAAGCGGAGAGCGCGAATCGCGGCGTAACCGCGTAGAGCAAGCGGCCGCGCTGGTGAAAGCGGCGGATCAGCGCGGTGGATTCCCGGTACGCGGTTTCCGCGTCGGCGTGAAGATCTGGACGGAGGCAACGGTCCGATAAGACCAGGCCGGCGGTCATGCGTAGGCCCGCAGACTCGGCCGCCTCGAACAGTGCCGCCGTCGCGGCTGGAAAGTGCGCGCCAAACACCATCGCGGTGGTTGTTCCGTGCCGCAGGAGAGAATCGACGAATTGCCGCGCGACCGATGCGGCGTACGCAATGCCGGCCATGCGGGCCTCTTCAGGCAACGCGCACTCTTCGAGCCAGTCGAGCAGAGACCGGCCGAGCGACCCTAGCACTCTTAGCTGCGGAAAGTGAGTGTGCGTGTCGACGAACCCGGGCAGCAAGAACCCGCCCCGCATGTCGACTGTGGGAACGCCGGGATTGCGAGCCAAAACTTCGAGGAATTCGCCGGAATCCGCGATCCGTCCATTGCGGATCAGGAGGCCGCCGTCTTCGGACGCGGCCAGCCCGTCTTGCCCGTGAAACGGATTCTCGGGCGTATGAAAAAACGGCGCCCGGAGGATTTCGCCCTTCATTCGGCTATTTGCCTTACCTCCGCCGTGATTTCGACCTAACCGTGGCTGACAAGGCGTAGATTCTTGAGAGAACAGAGCGTTACAAGTTTCTGACAGCGGAATAGTTCTGTCGATCTAGTCTTGACAATACTTTAGTTCCAGGGTTATCATCAACGAAGCAAACTGTGATACTAGCCAAAAAGTAGGATTTGGCGGGTTTCCGGCTAACTGATTCGCTTGAAGACCAACGGAGGTGCGTCAGTGATACAGGTTATTCGGAGTTCATGGGGGCTTTCTGCCCTCGTAGGTTGCGCAATGCTAGTTGCTCCTGGGCTTGCGCATGCTGCTATCTTGAGCGAGAACTTTGATGAATTGGCGCCTGGAGGCCTTAATCTCACGACCGCAGGTGCGTTTACGGCCCAATTCGGCAATGTTGACGCTGTTGGAGAAGAGTACCTTAACGGCATTTGCGCCGCGCCGGAAGCGAACATTTGTATCGACCTGGACGGTAACACTCAGGGCGGACTCATCACGGATCTGGGAACATTGACTCCAGGGACTTACTATCTCAGTTTCGACCTGATCGGCTCCGATGGACTAGGCGGCTACTCAGGTCGTGACATCACGACTACCACGGCCGTCACTCTGGGAGTCAGCAGCTGTAGCGCAGTGAGTAGTTCAACTTGCGTGTACGCCGTGCCTTTCACGCTTGCCGGCATCGATACCACCGACGGGATTGTCACTAACGCGGTGATTACGATAACGACGACGGGTACTTATTACCTGGCGTTTGCGAGCGAAACCCCCGGCACTAACGGTGCTCTTCTTGACAACGTGTCGTTCTCTAGTACGGTCCCCGAACCGTCCACTTTCGTTCTGTTGGGGTCGGCTCTGCTCGGTATCGGCGGCCTTCGCCGCCTGCGGGCAAAACGAAATTCCCGATAGTCGTTTCCTAATCTCCTTTTCGAAGTTTAAGCGCCAAGCTCGCAGCCCTCAAGGCTTCGGGTTTGGCGCTATTGCTGTCTGGACGCCAACGCCCCAAAATCCGCGCGGTACGCCCGATAGCTCGCCCGGAACGCCACCAGCATCAAGACCGCGGCCGAGCCAATGGTGATTGCCAAGGAAGCTCCTACTCTCTTGCCGTCGTGGAATAAACGATCGTTCAGCAAGCCGGGCATGAGCGGTCCCAGGCTGAGCCCTCCCAGGTTCAACAGGAACAGAAATAGCGCCGAGACTTGGCCGCGCACCTCATTCGGGAAGATGCGCTGGAGCGCAGCCGCTGACGTTCCCATGGGCAGCGAGAGGAAAAAGATCCCCGGCGCCATCAGAACGAACGCCCATTCGATCCGAGGCGCGAGAAACGCGACGGGCAACAGTAGCAACGTGCCGATCCCGCAGAGTACGCCAACGCGCAAGGGACCCTCGCTGACACCGCGCTTCTGCCAATGATCGCTCAGCCGGCCCCCGGCGTACATTCCGGCGCACCCGAAAACGAGCAGAAGCACCGCCAGGCCGCGCCCGGCCTGCCCTGCCGTCCAACCGTGCGAACGCTGAAAATAAGCCGGCGTCCACGAGATCAGGGCGTACGCCGGCACGGCTTGAAAGATCGCTCCGATCGAGATCCCCAGCAGGGATTGCCAGCGTTTCCCGATCTCGCCCGTAGTCTCGCGCATGCTGAGCCGGGCTGCGCCGGCGCTAGCTTTCAATAGGTCCCGCCGGAGGGGCTCATGGATGGTGTAAGCGAGCAGCGCGAACAGCAATCCTGGCAATCCGACGATCAAGAACGTGATTCGCCACGCCGCCATCGCGCCGAGTATAGGCACGGCGACCACGGGCGTGTGCGCCAGCGCATCGATCACCGTGCCTGTCAGCAAAAGAGAGAGGCTGGTGCCGAAGAAAACACCCATGTAGTAAACGCTGATCGCGAGGCCCAGTCGTTCGCCAGGAAAATAATCCGAGATCAGCGAATACGCGGCTGGAGACAGGCTCGCTTCCCCCACGCCGACGCCCATGCGCGCCAGGAATAGCGTCAGAAAGCTACGCGCGACGCTGCATAGAGATGTGAACAGGCTCCAGAGCACTACTCCGGCAGCGATCAAATTTCGGCGGTTTCGCGTGTCCGCCATGCGCCCGATGGGCACTCCAAGAAACGTATAGAACAGCCCGAACGCCAAGCCCTGCAATAGCCCGACCTGCGTATCGCTGATGCCGAAATCCCGCTTCATGGGAGCCACCAGCAAGCTCAAGATGGTCCGATCCACGTAAGACAGCATGTAGATGGCGGTCAGGGCGAAGACGACGTACCACGCATAACGGGATTTTTTCATGGAGATGTGCGATCGTATCACTGGCCGCGCGGCACTGGCAGCGTGGCGGTGAAGTCGCTACTTGGATTGGGGAGGTACGGGTCCTACGGCTCTTTCAGATAACGTCTGGCCGTTCGCGAGGGTCACCGATACAAACAGCGCGCCGGGTTCCCCCGTAAACAGAGGAGCGGCGAGGATCGTGACTTTATCGCCCGGCTGGATCATGGTTTTCTTCCATCCCGCGCGCACCAGATACCCAGGAGCGGTCATCTCGACATTCCAGGTTTTGACCGAGCCGTCCTTCGCGGGAACGTCGAGCTCAATATAGCAATGCGGATTCTGCCAATTGAAATTCTTGACCGTCCCGACGAGCGTCACCGGATTCTTGCGGTCGAAGCCCGCCATGGAATGATGCGCCGCCGAAGGAACCGCCATCCAGAGGCCGATGATGCAAATGCCGATGATCGTGAGATTCTTCATGCGAGTGCCCTTTAGTTGCGGTCGGAGTTGGTGCTCAGCAGATGCTCATTGAGATCCGGCAAGCACTCCGCTTCGGTGATCTCCTGATCGTCGACCCGCTTCCAGCGCTTGGTCCAGTTCCACTCGCCGACCCAACTCTTGGGATCGGTCATGCTGTAAGCAATTTCGAGCGTCTTGCCGTTGTCCAGCAGCCGCATCCGCTCGATCACGTGCAGCGCGTCGCTGGCGAGAACGCCGTTGTCGATCCAGTGATGATCGTTCACGAAACCGGTGGTGTCCACAACCAGCGAATCGCCGTCCCAATGCCCGATCGATTCGCCGTTGAAGCTAGAGATCACCACATCCGGATCGGAATGTTTGCGTCCGTCCAGGTAAATAATGCGGGTGCTGTTCATGAAGCCGCTGATCATGAAGATCACGGTCGGCTTCTGGATCATGGCGATCGGCCAGACTCGCGTCATGATGATCGGCAGTCCCGCCGGCCAGCAATGGCCGATGTCGTCGCGGTAGGACTTGCCTGCCGCTTGCGCCTTCTTGTACGCGTCGTACTGCGCTTGGGCCGGCGGGGTGAGCTTGAATCCCGCGGGCGGGCTGAACTGCCAGGGGTTCCCGGGACCGCCGGAGTGCAACCAGGTTCCGGTGAGATCGAACGCAGGCTTCTGCTTCGGCTTGGCGATGCTGGCGGGCGCGAGCGCACCCAAGGCCACGCCATCTTCGTTGACCGGCGCGGGCGATTGCGCCATCGCGCTCAGCGCGGAAAGGACAGCCAGTCCGAAGATTCCCAACACATGCTTGCTCATGCAGATCCTCGCGATCATTTATCGTGCAGTTTTAGCCGGACCACGCCGTTCTGGTCCACGTATTCCCGATTATTCTCGCACACGAACTCCACCATTTCGTAGTTCGGCACGAACTTATAGCGCAGTGTATACGTGAACGGCTTCTCCAGCACCACCGGATCGTCGATCGTGATTTGGTCTTCTAACGCTGTAGGGCCGGTCTTGTGAATGCGCTCTGTAATCCGCATCTGTTCACTGTGCGGAAGCTCCTGATATCCGCGGATGGATTCCTTGATCCCGATCGTATCGGCCACCAGCGTATCGCCTTCCCAATGCCCCACCGAATGTCCGTAGTAGCCGGGATCGACGTCGTCCAGCTTCAATTGAGGCTTGCCGATGTAGATGCGGCGCACTTCGCTGAAAGCCTCGCCGATGATAGTGACCTGTTCCGGGCGCTGGATAATTTCCATCGGGTAGATGGCGACCTGCATCATTCCGGGCATCCCATAAGGCTCGCACAAGCCGGGGCCAGCGAGCTGCTCTCCGCGCGCCGAAGCCTGCCTTTCCTCGGCTCGACGGGCGTCGTATTTTTCCTTGTATCCAGGCTTCAAAACGATTTGCGGCGGAGCCGGCGCTCCGGGTCCGCGGCCTCCGCCGCCGGGACTCCAGACGCCGGACAGATCGGGAGGCGGCGAAGTTTTTGCCGTCGATTGCGCCAGCGCAGGCAACGACGCTGCCAGGATTAATATCGAATGGAAGATCCTCACTTTGGCTCGGGCCCCCGGCCAGGGCCATTCCCGAGCTTGCGCCCATCCGGCAAATTCGCCTGCAACAGCAATCCGCCCGGCATTCCGTTTTTTAGAGGATTGATAAGGAGCGTAATCTTGTCGCCGGATTTGAGCGTGCCGTGATTCCAGCCGCTGTTGCGAAGAATGCTGGGGCTGCCGAGCTCGATGCTCCAATGCTTGACGCCGCCGGCCTCATCCGTTGCATCGATCTCGATATAGGTGTGGGGATTGGTCCACTCAAAAGACGTGACCGTGCCGGTGAGCTTCACCTGCTTGGTCGTATCGAACATCACGAAGGAGTGGTGCGCGGCTACCGGCAAAGCCGCCAGCATGAGTCCAGCGATGGCGAAGTAGGAGATCCTTGTGTTCAAGACTCCCTCCAGTATCGATGAATACTACTTCGCCTGCGCGTGGGTGTCAATCGGGGGGGCCTATCCGGGGCCCTATCGGCTAATTTCGGCGCTTGCGGGAACTCCTGCCTCAGAGTTTCGAGAGGGCATCCGCCGCCAGGATCTTTTCGATTCTCACTGTATCGTCCTGGGGGAAGCCGTTCGCCTTAATCTGGATCACGGACTCCCCTTTTTTCACGTACAGGTTGATGCCGGCCCCGGAAACCATCAAGAAAGCATCGTCGCCGATTCCATTCACCGGCGTTTTCGCTGATGCCGGTGACCGGCTTTTTGGCGTTTTCGAAGCGCTCCACGGGCGTCAGCCGCCCGATGTTACCAAACAGGTCGAGCAGCAGTTGTTTTTCACCCGACGCCGGCTGGGACCAACTGCAGGTCCGGCGGCCGTTTGGGGTTTCGAACGCATGCTGGCCGGGACCGACCGTCACGCCAAGGACTTCGCTTACACGGGACTGAGGCAAGAGCGAGCAGGCATCGTCCGCCCCTCGCAGCGCCGGGATCAGCGACAACGAGCCGATGATAAGGGCGATAGAACGCATGGGCCTCCATTTTCTAAGCTCTTAACACGCAAACTACGCAACGGATGGCTACGAGCCCGGCGAGCCGATGCCCAGGAAGACCAGGCTGCCCATGGAACTCGCCAATTGCAGGATCCCAGGGAAGGTCACGTTTCCGGAATTGAAGTCTTCCACGTGCGC
>JASHRP010000487.1 GCA_030037375.1 Bryobacteraceae bacterium
GGATGCGCCGGAGGACGAAAAATACACCGGTTAATATCCAGCATGAGCTTCGGGGTTCCGAAGAACTCGCTGAAGACCTGGTGAAGATTCGGGCACTGCCGGATGTCCCACTGCGACTGGGCGTGATGCATCGGAACGACCCCGTCGAGCTGTGGCACGCCGCCATACCATGTAGCGCGATCGGCGAGGTCGGCGCCTACAAACTTCGCGATGTCACCAACCGCTTTGTCGGTAAGTTCCGGAGGAACCACATTCCGTATGACCATGTAGCCCTCGGAATGGAATTGCAGGCGGTCATGGTCGTTAATCCAATGACCGAATGACACTGAGCGCATCTCTGATGCGGGGAACACGTTGCCGCTCGTTTCTACTGGTCTGGCCCAAATGAGATGCTGGTATCCGCCGTGAATTTCCGGTAGTTGCGGAACTCGATCACATTCCGGCTGCAATCTCCCGATCCGCGCCTGCAACTGATCGATTCGGAATGCGCCGGCAACAGATACTTCTCGTCGCCGATCAGGACGTAATCGTAGTCGACGGCTGTTTCCACGGTATCCAGCGGGAATGTAGACACGATTCTTTCCGCGGAGAGCTCCAGCCGCAGCACCCGGCTGTTCGCCTTGTCGATCCAGATCGTGCCGCTGTAGGCGGGCACGTAGGAATCGCCGAGAGCTTCCAAGTGCCAGTGGGAATTGTGCTGCTCGACTGTGAAATCGTATTGGAATGCCGCCCGATTTGCGATGGTTGCGGATTGCCGGTTGTGGAAGTCCGCGTTGGTGTCGTCCGACAGGACGTCCAACTGAAGACTGCCAAATTCGCCCTTGGACCAAGTTCCGTTTTTTTCCACGTCCTCCTTCGGCGGCTGGCCGTCGACCATAATATTTTTGTAACTCTCCTTGCCGTCCTCCCAGATCACATCGGCCGTGACCGTGTCGAGAGCCTGCCAGGAAGTACGGTTTCCGTGGGCGGCGTTGGTGACATATCTGGTGGTGTACTGCTTAACGATGTAGTTGGGCAATACTTGCGAGAAGGAAAAGGCCGCCATGCGGGCGCCTTCGATGACCGGATCGACGTCGGAGCGGACGGCGCGCCGATTCGGGTCGCTGGGGTTATTAGGAGGATCAACGCGAGGTGCATCGGGAACTCGCGCCGGAGGCGCGCTGGCAATTTCGGTAGATGAGGGACGGGCGGCTGGCGAATCAGTCGAGGGATTCGTTTGACCCGGATGGCGTTGGAGCGAGGGCTGCGGGTCATCGGAATCAGCCGGTGCGGTCCGCGATACGGGCGGCTGACCCGCATCCTTCGCAGGATTAGGAGCCACAGGTTGGGATGCGACGGAGGAATCCGCCTTGGCAACCGGCGGCCGCGCCGTTCCGGCGAGGACTGAAACATTCAACCCCTGCAACGCCCGGGTGCGGTCGCTAGGAGTTCCCGCCTTGATCATGGCGACTTTGCTGGCGTGATAGTAGGATCTGTCGTCTTGCGTGTATTCGACACTCACTCGATCGCCGGGCTGGAAATCGGCGCTCTTGCCCGGGCTCGATGCCGGCCGGTAGTATCTGGTCGAAGGCGCCAGCGAAATCGTGATGATGCCCTTTTCGTTGGCCTCGATAACCAGTTCGGTGGGGGAGACCCGCCGAAGCATGCCGGTCAGGGTTTCTGCCGGGACTTGCCCGCTTTGAGCGAAGCCGCCTTGGGCCGCCAGCAAGAGAGGAACCAGCAAAGCGCTGAGCCGGAACATCAAATCGATACTTCCCTCGACAGTTCGATTATATGTTACGAGCCGCCGCTCCCAACTCTGCGAAGTAGTTAACCTTTCCTGCGGGTCAGTTTGCGGGCGATGAATTCCTGGAACAGGTTGCCGATGGCACGGCCTCCAATGCCGAGGGCACTGGTTCCCAAGGTCGCTTTGGTGCTGAGGCGGTCGGGAGCTGGGTAGTAGAGGTTGGTTAGGAACTCCGATGCGAACCGGCCGATCACACTCGAATAGCAGAATTGGGCGTGCTTGTTGTCGCCCTGGCAAACGACCGATCGGCTGACGGCGTAAACGAAGCGGGAGCCCGTGCTGCCCTTTCCTTTATAGAAATAGCGCGGATCCTGCCTGAACAGGATCGGCATGAGCGCCTTTTCGAGCCCGAGGTTCGCAGCAAAGTCTCCGTAAGACGTGCCGTAGCGCTCCGCGTAGCCTTGTGCGCCTTGACCGAATCCCTTATGGGTGTGTTCGATTTGCTCCCCTCCGGCGATGAGGCCGGTGATAACGAAGGTGGACGGATCGAGGAGAGTTCTCCAGGTGAGGTCGAACTTTTGTTTGGCTTTGAGGGGGGCGGCGGCGGGATCGTAGGTGACGAAGTAGTTGGGAAGAAGACCGGCGAAGCGCTGCTCCTCCTCCAACTTGATTTGTGCCTCCGCCATTTCGGCAGGGGTTGGAGTGACCTTGACTTCGGTGGTGAGCGTCTCAAGGGCTAATGCGGTCTCCGGAAGGTTCAAGGTCTCGCCAGCGTGCACTTCGCCCGCGATTGTTTTCACGGCGAAGCCTTTGCCAGTCACGGACAACTGAAACGGGCCGGGTTCCACGTTTGCGAATGAGTAAGCGCCGCTATCCGCAGCCAGCGTCTCCTGATCCGGCCCGCGGCCCTCGAGCGACAGTTTTATCTGGGCATGCGCCACGGAGGCTCCGCTGGCATCGACGACCGTCCCAGCGATGGTTCCCGGTTGACAGAACGCAGGCGGAGCAATGGCTAGCAAGGCAAGGATGAAAAGAGGATGGGCTGGCTGTTTTTCGCCTAGTGGATCACGCAATCTCAAACAAATTTCATCCTTCTGAAATAGGGCCTTCCGACTATCATAAAGCCCGGCGGTTCCGCTCCGCCAGGAGGAGGCAGAGGAAAGTCTTGCGGCGTTCGCGGACCGTCCTGCCATAGACAGCACGGAGCTGCCTACTGCAAGATTGACGGGCACGATCCCCCGCACTGCCAACCAGCAGGCTTCACTGAAGACACTCTCTTGGAACTCGGTTCGGATCGCCTAGGGTTTTGCGCGTGACTCCGCGTTTCGCCGTTCTCTTCACCCACCTGAACGCGGCTCCGATCCGTCCGCTCACTTTCGAAATCGTCCTGTCATTTCAAGATCGAGTCCATTGACGAAGTTTTCGTTGCCGGACCAAATCGGACGAGCTATCTTAGGCTTCTGATCGGCTGACATGGCATGATGCGCGCCGTAATCCGCGTGGTGGTGAAGGCAATCGTGCTCCTGGTGGGTATCCTCATCGCACAGGCGATTCATGGCGATACGATCCGCACGCCTAAGCACGGTCGTAACATGCCATCCCGTTCCTCCTCGCACCCGAAGAATTCGCTAACGAGGACCAATCCGTGAATTTCATGCCGTTCATGCTGGGCGCCTTCTGCCTACGCGATTTCTGGCTGCTTAGAGCCGGGCCGGCTTCCAAAACATCCGGGCCCGAGTGCTCATCTACGCGGCGATGACACTTGCGACGGTAATCCTGTTCATTGCCGCGATCAGTCTTGATAGTCTCTTCCAGGCCATGCAAGCGCCCTCAGGAAAGCTGTGGACCGCGGCGCTTTACGGCGTGCTTCTCGCGTTGTGCATTTGGATGAGATGCGCCGGTCGCCATGATCTCGCATGGATCATTGCGGCCGCGCCCAATCCATTACTGGTTGTGGGTCTCTCGTTGCCTTTCAGGCCCTTTGTGCCGGCGCCTGTCCACGAATCGGCCACCGTGGCGGCCGTGTCGGTGTGCATCTGGGTCACCCTTATCGGTTTCGTCGTGAGAGCGACCAGGAGTCTGCCTCTCGACGATCGGGACCTGGATTTCTCATTGGACATCGCGGCGCTAGTAAACCTGGTGGCTTTAGCGGCTCTGGCGCTCCCCGCCACCCACGACACTGGGCAGCCAATCCGGTTGCTAATGGATTGAGCCCGCTCATTCCCGCTCACTCGCCACTCACAAAATTTTTCTCGGAATCCGGGCGGATTGATGCAAACCTAGCGGAATGGATCATCGTCCGATGAAAACGCTTATCGTGGACGATGAGCCGATTGCCCGGCAGATCTTGCGGGAGGAGTTAGAGGTCTTCCCCGACGTCGAAATCGTCGGCGAAGCGGACAACGGGCGGCAAGCGTTAGAACGAATCTCCGAGCTGGAACCCGATTTGGTGTTTCTGGACCTTCAGATGCCGGTGATGGGCGGTTTCGAAGTCGTGCGAAAGCTTGGCGAACCCCTTCCTGTGATTGTGATTGTGACCGCCTTCGACGAACACGCGATCGCGGCGTTCGATGCGGGCGCGGTTGATTATCTGCTCAAGCCGGTGGGTGAACTACGTCTGCGAAGGGCGGTGGAGCGAGCGCGGAAACTAAGACGGAACCCGGTCGAGAACGCGGATGCCGTCGCCGCAATCGCAGCCGCAGTCCCGCCCGCGAGTGCTGCTGCGAGTCGAAAGATCGTGGGCCGGAACGGGACGGAGTACTTTCTCCTGGACCCCAACGAAATCCTCGCGTTTCAAGCCGAGGGCGAGTTGGTGTGGATTGTCACCGCGAAGCAGCGCCTGCTCGCCACACAGAACCTGCGCCTGACCGAAGAACAGCTCCAAGGGCGCCAGTTCCGGCGGGTCCACCGGAATGCGATCGTCAACGTGAACCATATCCGGAAGATGAGCGCGATGAGCAGCCAGCGCTGGCTTATCACCCTGAGCAATTCTTTGCAAATCGTGGTCAGCAAGCGGATGGCGCACAACATCCGCAAGGACTTGCTTTGGTAGAACAAACCACGCAGGTCCGTTCATCGTCCGACTTAGTTCGTTTGCGGTCTTTTCAATCCGCCGGTGAGAATATCCTAGGCCTGCAGTAGTATCTCCCCGATACTGACGCAATGAAGAGAATTCGCCCGATTTTCAGCGTATTAATCCTGCTTTCATTCTGCTTAACGTATCAGGCTTTGGCCCAATCAACCAGCGCAAACTCCGGCACGGTCCGCGGCTCCATTGTCGATCCGTCCGGAGCCGCCGTCAAAGGCGCATCTGTCGAAATCCGTAATCCGGTCTCCGCCTACGATCAGAAGACGGCGACTGACGACAAAGGCGCATTCGAATTCGACAACGTCCCTTTTAATCCCTACCATCTCAGCGTCATCGCTCCCTCCTTCCAATCGGCCGACACGGACGTGGACGTCAAGGCCTCCGTCCCGATTCAGCTCATGCCGATCAGTCTGAAAATCGGCGCCTCCACCACGACTGTGAACGTTGTCGAAGCCGCTGATCTGGTCGAGACGGATCCCGTCACCCACACCGACGTCGACCGCGCGCTGTTCGATAAGCTGCCTCTGGAGAGTCAATCGTCGACGCTGAGTTCTCTGGTCACTTTGGCCTCGCCCGGCGTCGCCGCGGATTCTAACGGCCTCTTCCACGGTTTAGGCGACCACGCCTCCAACTCGTTCTCGATCGACGGCCAGCCCATCACCGACCAGCAGAGCAAGATCTTCTCGAATCAGCTTCCCGCGGATGCGGTTCAGTCGCTCGAGGTTATCGAAGGCGCTCCACCCGCGGAGTACGGTGACAAGACCAGCCTCATCATTGTCGCGACGACCCGATCCGGCCTCGGACAAACCACTCCGCATGGCGATTTCACCAGTTCCTTTGGCACGTTTGGCACTTACAACGAGGCTGCGGATTTGAGCTACGGCGGCAAATCCTGGGGCAACTTCATCGCCCTTAATGGTCTCGATACCGGCCGCTTTCTTGACGGTCCTGAATACACCGTAATGCACGATCAGGGCAATGAGGAGAATGCGTTCGATCGCCTAGACTTCAAGCCCTCCACGTCCGACACGATCAACATGAACTTCCAGTACACGCGCTCTTGGTTTCAGACTCCCAATTCCTTCGACGCGCAGGACGCGACGGCGTGGGGCGGCCCAGTGTGCCCGCTTCTGGGATATTCGGACGCCTGCAACGGTCTCGGCCCTAACGGCCAGGTAGTTGGCCCCCAGGATCAGCGTTCCAAGATTCGAACCTACAATATCGCTCCAACCTATACGCACCTCATCGGAAGCAGTGCGGTGCTCACCTTCGGCGGCTTCGCGCGCCAGGACCAATATAATTACTATCCCAGCAGCGATCCCTTTTCCGACCTGACTCCCTATCTTCAGACCCAGACCGTCGGCCAGAACCGCACCTTGACCGATCTAGGCCTGCGAGCCAACGTCTCGTACGTGAAGGGCCGCCACAACATTAAGATGGGCGCCACCTATTCAGACACTATCCTGACGGAGAAGGATTCCATCGGAATCATCGATCCCACGGCGAATCCGGTCTGTCTGAATTCCGATGGCAGCCCGGACCTGAATCCTTTGCTCACAAATCCCAATAATTGCACTGGCGCGCTCCAGGCCAATCCGAACTTCAACCCGCTTCTGGCTTGTTACGATCTGAGCCGCACCGCGCCGCTGCCGGCCTCCGATGGTTGTCCCAACTCCACCAGCGGCGATTACCTTTACTACGGCCACGCCAATATCCGGGAAACCGCTCTGTACATTCAGGACACGATCAACGTTCGAAATTGGACCTTCAATCTGGGACTTCGCGCCGACATCTATCGAGGCATCTCCAGTGCCACCCAGGCCGAGCCGCGGCTCGGCATCGCTTACAACATCAAGCCCACCAATACAGTGCTGCGCATCTCCTACGCCCGCACGATGGAAACGCCGTTCAACGAGAATCTGGTTCTTTCGAGCCTGGGATGCAATGACGCCGTCATTAGCGCGATCATGGCCTCGACAATCACTCCTTGCGTGTCCACAGCGCCGCTGGTCCCCGGTGTTCGCAACGAATTCCACGCGGGGCTTAGCCAGGCCTTCGGGCGCTACTTCGTCCTGGATGGAGAATACATCTGGAAGTACACGCATAGAGCGTACGACTTCAGCATCCTGGGAGACACTCCGATCACTTTCCCGATCGAATGGTCGCGATCGAAAATTCCCGGCTACGCCATTCGCGGAACCATGCCCAACTTCCACGGCCTCACTGCGTATGTTGTTATGTCGAGCGTAGCCGCGCGATTCTTCGAGCCACAGGTGTCGGGCGTCGGCGCGGCGCCGGTGGGAAGCGAAGTCTTTCGCATCGACCACGACGAGAAGTTCAATCAAACCACCCATCTGCAATATCAACCCCGGAAGAACGGTCCGTGGTTTAGCTTCAACTGGCGTTTCGATAGCGGCCTCGTGGCCGGACCCGCGCCTTGCGCCGGAGGCAACTGCGCGAATGGTCCGGCCGGCTCGGACTCGGTCGTCGACGCCTCTATCCTCACTCCCGATCAGCAGTTCCAGGCCGGACTTTACTGCGGAACCACTTACGCGACGCCGACCACTCCCATCAGTCCCAATAGCATCTGTCCCGCATCAATGTACGGATCCAAGTACCTATCGCTACCGGCTCCCGGGACCGAGAATGACGACCACAACCCACCCCGCATTGCCTCGCGCAATCTGTTCGACTTAGGAGTCGGCGAGGACAACATCTTTCGCGGCGATCGGTACAAGTGGAGCGCCCGCCTGACCATCGTCAACCTCACCGACAAGGAAGCTCTGTACAACTTTATTTCCACCTTTAGCGGTACTCACTACGTCACGCCTCGCACCTTTACTGGAACCATCGGGTTTCATTTCTGACCGTATGAGCGGGCGTTTGCTTAAAATCTCGCAGTCAGATGCCGTCGTTGGCGATTCGCGCCACAGAGTTCGCGCCGGTGACCATATAGAGGCCAGACTTGATAGGACGGATCGCCTGCGCGGCTCCTTATTTTGACAGGAAGGTAACCGCGCGTTCCATCAGCGATGGCTCGGCAGCCGTCCCATCGAGACTCTCGTTTAGGTGCTGCAGCGCATACCCGACCGACAGCCAAACCAGCAGGGCCGCTCCCAGGATCTTCGCCATCTTGAGTTTCCCCACCGCGCCGCGGCGGGGCTGATTCTGGTTCCGCTTCTGGCTTCTATATCGCAGGTACAAAACGCCACAGTACAGCAGGACGCCGGCTATCGTGATTAGCTGCATAAGGCGTTATCTCACCGTAACCACTTTCCCGTTGACCAATCGGATTGTCACTTGGCCGTCCTCTCCGTAGTAAATGAACGTTTCGCGCGTACCGTCGCCGCTGATGATGCTGGAACGGTTGGCCGGTTCGCCGAGCCGGCTCAGGACGTCTTCGCGGGTCGTGCCCGGCGCTACCGTGGCTAACGTCTCAGCCGGGATAATTCGCTTGGGCGTGGGCGGCTCCTGCGGAGCGAGCTGGCTGGCGGTCGAGGGCGTCACGGTAATCATACGCGGTTGGACGGCGCCAGCCTGCGCGGGGCGAGGCCCGGCGCTCTGGGCTTCGGGATGGATCGCGTGATCGGCCCGGAATTGTTCCATCCGCTTCTCGTCGGCTTCTTGAGTTTTCTTCCGGGCGCGCTCGGCGCCCACGGTGAAGGGGTCCTTCCCATTCAGGTCAGTTTCGATGGAGGCCACCCGCCGGCTCTTTTCGCCAGCCCTTTCGTAGTTGGCGTCTCCCACGCCGTCGCCCATGAAGCGGACGCTCAACTTGGCGCCGTCGGCCGCGAAGTAGGACCAGGAGGCGTGCGGGGATTTGCCGAAGATGGTATTCGGCTGGCCCAACGCCGCTTGCACTTGTTCTTCCGTCATCCACAGATGAAGCGATTCGGCGCGATCGAGCTGGAAAGGCCGGTGATGAAAGAACTGGACGACTCCAGGCTCGGATTCGAGCGTCCAGAAGAGGCCGCCTTTCGAAGGCGGATTCACCTCTATGTTGTCCGGGCTCCACCAGCGGCCATTGATCTTGCGGAGCACTACTGTCCCACCGCCGGCTTTGACCCAGTTTTCGACCCTTTTCGTCTCCGTCACCACCGGGGGCTGGGCCAGAACCATTGGACAAAGCGCCAGCAACGCGTACAGCCGCGCCGCGGGCGTGGGGCAGTTCATGCCGTAGTCATCGGCTGGCGGACGCGGTTCCCTCAGGCCGTAAGGTATTGTTGACGAGTTTCTCGGG
>JASHRP010000488.1 GCA_030037375.1 Bryobacteraceae bacterium
AAGGCGATATACCCCTTCCGCCCGATTGGGACCAGAAGACCGATTTTGCCTTCGCCCGCCTGATGTTCCCCGGAGGTCCTCTCGACGGCTACCAGCGCACCGGCCGCTTCACCGGCGATTATCACTTTGGCCTGTCGCTCTGGACGCAGGATTATCCGCGCGCCGATCGCCATTTTCTTCAAGCCGTTCGCCGGCTGACCCGCGTTGACGCGCGTAGCGTTGAGCAGGTAGTGGATCTGGAAGACGGCGACGACGTCTACAACTTTCCGTTCCTTTACGCGGTGCAAGCGGGTGAGTGGGGCCTGACCGAGAAGCAGGGCAAGATCCTGCGCGAATATGTGGAGCGGGGCGGATTCTTCATCGGGGACGATTTTCACGGGCCCGATGAATGGGGCGAGTGGGACCAGCGAATCCACTTCGCGTTTCCGGAGCGTCCGCTGGTGGACATCCCCAACGGCGACGCTCTGTTTCACACGGTCTACGATCTGGACGACCGGTACATCATCAATGGCTACGCACACATTGGAGTGGGCAAGAACGGCGGCAAGGTGCCTCGCTGGGTCGCAATGTACGACGACAAGGGCCGGGCCGGGGTCATTGGATGGTTCAATTCGGATGTGGGCGATTCCTGGGAATACGCCGACGATCCTAGTTACCCGGAACGGATGTCGGATCTCGGAATGCGTCTGGGCGTGAATGCTATCATCTACGCGATGACGCACTAGGAGCGTCCCCACCGGTCTTGCGATCCTTCGGCTCCTTGCCGGGCAAATTCTCGGGGTTCTCATGCACCCGCGCCCGAAAACTCGCGCCCATCCCCGCCGCCAACGACACAATTCCGTCCCCGTACTTCTCGCGCATTTTGTCGACCGCCCGAAGCGTCTCGCGCCAGGCTTGCGTCTTGTCCTCCTCAAGCAGGCTCGACTGACCCTCGCTGGCCTCAAGCTGCTGGGCATACACGCCAAGTAACCGGATCGGCTTCCGTTTCCATGCCTTGTGAAACAGCTCGCGAGCCGCTGCCGCCAGTTCCGAATCGATCTGCGTCGCCCGATGCAAAGTCCGCGCGCGCGTGAACGTTGAAAAATCGGAATACCGCAGCTTGATTTGGACGGTCCGCGCGTACAGCGAATGATCCCGCAGCCGTCGCGCGACCATCTCGGCCAGTCTCACCAGCATCGCGTCCAGCGTCCCCGCATCCGCCGTGTCCACCATGAACGTGTGCTCATGACTGATCGACTTCGCCGAAGTCTCGCCGACTTCATGGTCGAACCATCCTCCCGCGTCCTCTCCGCGAGCCTTCCCCGCCAGCGCCACGCCCCATTTGCCGAATCGCTCTTCCAGAAAACCAGGATCGAACGATGCCAGATCGCCGACTTTGCGAATTCCGCACGCGTGCAAATTGCGCTCCGTCACTTTCCCAACGCCAGGAATTTTTCGCACATCGAGCGGCGCAAGAAAGCTCGCCTCCTTCCCCGGCACGATCCACAAAATCCCGTTCGGCTTCGCCTGATCGGACGCGACTTTGGCCACCATCCGCGAAGCCGCGATACCGATTGAGCAATTCAAGTTCGTCGCGCGCTTCACTGCATCGTGAAGCTTGTGCGCGGCCTCGAACGGCGGCCCATGCAGCCGCTCCGAACCGGTCACATCCAGATACGCCTCATCGATCGACGCCATCTCAACACTTGGCGAAAACTTCTGCAGCACCTCATAGACCCGGCCCGAATACTCGCGATACCGTTCGCGATGGCCTTCTACGAAGATTGCCTGCGGACAAAGTTTGTGCGCGGTCCGCAAAGGCATCGCCGAATGGACGCCGAATTTACGCGCCGCATAGGACGCCGCCGAAACCACTCCGCGCTCGTTCGGCCGCCCTCCCACCACCACTGGCTTGCCTTTGAGCGAAGGATCGAAAAGCTCTTCGACAGAGACAAAGAACGCGTCCATGTCGAGATGGAAGTACGTGCGCTTCAAGGATTTCTCGCGATCACCACGCGCGGAATCCCCGCCAGATCCAGCTTGATCTCGACACTCTTCCATCCGCCCGACTCCTTACTGCCCAGAATAGCGCTCACCTTTTCCGCGGCCAAGTAGCCGATCTCCATCACCAAATGCCCGCCAGGCCGCAGTAATCGCGTCGCCTCGGGGATCAAGCGGCGATAAATGTCGAGGCCGTCCGGGCCGCCGAACAGAGCCACTGCCGGCTCATGCTCCCGCACTTCCCTCTGGATGTTTTCTATCCCTTCGAGCGGAACATACGGCGGATTCGAAACCACCAGATCGAACGAACCGGAGGCGAACGCGGAACCAAGGTCGCAAACCACAAACCGTGCGGAGGATCCCAGACGCCTTGCGTTCGCCGCCCCCACGCGCACCGCGGCTTCGGAGATGTCCGCGCACGTCACACGCGACCGCATTTCCAGCGACAGCGTGATTCCAATCGCGCCGGAGCCGGTTCCGATGTCCAAAATCTCCTTGCCGCCGATTGCCAGTGCCGCTTCCACGGACTGCTCGGTTTCCGGACGCGGGATCAGAACGTCGGGCGTAACGCGAAACTCGCGTCCGTAGAACTCCTGGCGCCCGGTGATGTACTGGGTCGGCTTACCCTTGATCCGCTCATGCAAGTAGCGGCCGTAGTGAATCCACCACAACTCGCGCAATTCTTCATCGGAATGCGCATACAGCCATGACCGCTCGCGGCCAACCGCATGCGCCAGCAGAACCTCAGCCGTCAGTCTCGGCGCGGCGACGCGAGCATCGTCCAGGAGCTGCTGGCCCTGCAGCAGCGCCGTCTGAATGTTCACTTGAATTAAGCGGCCGCTTCGCCCTGGTCCTTGAGACCTTCGTTCTGATAGTAGACCGTAAGCGCGTCGATCACCGCGTCAAGCTTGCCTTCCATCACCAGATTGAGCTGATGCAGCGTCAGTCCGATGCGATGGTCGGTCAGGCGGTTCTGAGGAAAATTGTACGTCCGGATCTTCTCACTGCGGTCACCGCTGCCGACCATGCTGCGCCGCTCCGCGCCAATTTTTTCCTGCTGCTTTTCGAGCTCCATCTCATATAGGCGCGAGCGCAGTACGCGCTCCGCCTTCGCCCGATTTTTGATCTGCGATTTTTCGTCCTGGCACGAAACAACCAGGCCGGTTGGAATATGCGTCAACCGAACCGCGGAGTACGTGGTATTCACGCTCTGTCCACCCGGTCCCGAGGAGCAGAATGTGTCGATGCGAACGTCCTTCGGATCCAGCTTCACCTCGACCTCGTCCGCTTCCGGCAACACGGCGACGGTGATGGCCGACGTATGAACTCGGCCCTGCTGTTCGGTTTCAGGAACCCGCTGCACACGGTGCACGCCGCTCTCGTACTTGAGCTGGCTATACACCTTATTTCCGCTCACCAATGCGATTACTTCCTTTAAGCCGCCAACGGACGACTCGCTCACCGAAGTCACTTCGACTTTCCATCCGCGCGTTTCGGCAAACCGCGAATACATCCGGAAAACCTCGGCCGCGAACAGAGTGGCCTCATCGCCGCCCGTTCCAGCGCGGATCTCGAGCACGATGTTCTTATCGTCGTTCGGGTCCTTCGGCAGCAGCATGATCTTGAGCTGATGCTCGAGTTCAGCCCGATGCGGCTCCAGCCGGGTCGCTTCGTCGCGAGCCATCTCGCGCAAATCAGCGTCGGTGTCGTTCAGCATGATCCGCGCTTCTTCCAGATTGTTGTGCGCGGTCTTCCACTCGCGATACTTGCCGACGATCTCCGATAACTCGCTGTGCGCCTTGGTGACCTTGCGGTACTGCGCGGCATCGCCGATCACCGCCGGATCGGCCATCTGCGCCGTCAAATCTTCGTAGCGGCGCTCCATTTCATCGAGTTTGGGACGATACTGCATGGCTGATGGATCGAGTTAGGCTACGACCAACGCCCCGCCTCGCTTCGCTTCCATCTCCATCGCGCCATTCAACGCATGGATCGCGACCGCGGCTTGGGAATCGTCGGGTTCTTTGGTGGTGATGCGCTGAAGCCACAGGCCGGGCCTCGTCAACATGCCCATCAGCGTGCCCTGCCGCTTCGCAGCGAAGCGGATCAGCTCATAGCTCAGTCCAATGACCAACGGCAGCAGCGCGATGCGCACCAGCAGCTTGGCCACGAAACCGTCGATCGGCAGAAACGCATACAAGATCATCGCGATCACCAGCATCACCAGCAGGAAACAGGTTCCACAGCGGGGATGAAACGTGGTGAATCTCTGCGTGTTTTCGACGGTCAGCGCCTGACCGGACTCGAAATTGAACACCGTCTTGTGCTCCGCGCCGTGGTATTCGAAAATCCGGCGCATGTCCTTCGGGCGGGACAGCACAAACAAATACGCTAACAGGATGCCGATGCGGATCAGCCCGTCGGCCATATTGATCGCGAACCGTCCGGAGAGCGCGGGTACGGCGTGCCCCAACTGCGTCGCCAGATAGAGCGGCACGAACTTGTACAGGAAAATGAAAACCGCCAGCGCGAAGACGAAACCGTAACTCAGGATCTTCGAGCTGATCTCTCCCGAACCCGAGCCGTCCTTCGAAAACTCTGGCCCCAGCGCCGTATTGAACGAAAACTTCATTGCGTTCGCGCCCAGCGTCAGCGTCTGGCCGATCCGCGCCAATCCCCGCAGCACCGGCCATTTGAAAATCGGATACTTGTCCGCGAACTTCTCCACGCTATGTTGATGCGTGACGATTTCGCCCTGCGGGTTGCGCACCGCAACGCAGCAGCTATGCGGCGCCAGCATCATCACGCCTTCCATCACGGCCTGACCGCCGATGAGCGTCTCCTCGCCGCTTTCAAGCAGCGGGAGCATTTGCAGATGCGTGCACAAGCGCCAAAATTTTCGAAGAGTTACAGGAATCACTGCTTTCATTATAGCGGTAGCATTCTCAAACCAACTGGTCCATCGCTAAGAACTCCTGAATGTGCGGGTGCGTCGATTCCGCCAACTGCGCCACGGGCCCGAAATAAATCGCGCGGCCTTCGAACAGCACCACCACCTTATCCGCCACGCGCCGCATCAAGTCGAGATCGTGCGTCACAACCACGCCGGTCAATTGCAACTGCTGTTTCAGGCGCAGCATCAGCGCGCCCAAATGATCGCCCATGATGGGATCGACCATCGTGGTCGGCTCATCGTAAAGAATGCACTCAGGCTGCGCAGCCAGCGCGCGTGCGATGGCAACGGCCCGCTTATAGCCGGTCGACAAACCCGCCGGATACGTGTCCTTGTAGTCCGCCAAGCCAACGATCTGCAACAAGCCGTGCACCACATCCTCTTTATTCGTCGCGTCGTAATCGTCGCGCAACTCCAGCGAAAACAAGATATTCTCCCGCACCGTGAGGGAATCGAATAGCGCTCCCGATTGAAACACCATGGTGACCTTCTTGCGAATCTTGCGCAGCAACGCGTCGTCGCCGTTGCTGATGTCCTGATAGCGCACATAGACCTGGCCGCGGTCAGGCTTTAGGAATCCCATGATGTGCTGCAGCGTGACGGACTTGCCCACGCCGCTACGGCCGATAATCGCCAGCGTTTCCCCGGCGTCCAGATGGAAGCTGACGTCGTCCAAAACCGGCTTATCGAACGTCTTATAAACATGCGCAAACTCGATGTAGTGCGACGATCCGGAGGTGTCGGAAGGGGTCATAGATCGCCGGCTGAAGGCCGTAATGCCCGCATTGTTAATGGTTTAGGATGAATCGAATGGACCACGCCTCGGGCCCCGGCAAGCAGCGGTGTCTCCGGGACGGCCTCTGAGAGCCAAAACAAATCGGACCGCATGAGATGATGGTAGCAAGCAAAATTTGGAACCGGCCGCACAGGGGCCTCGCTAAAGTAAACAAAACCGTGTATATTTGTTTCATACTGGCAGTGGTTATGCTGGCCGCCTCCCCCATGCGCGCC
>JASHRP010000489.1 GCA_030037375.1 Bryobacteraceae bacterium
CGGAAGCTGGCTCAATCAGGCCGAGATTGAAAATCGGCATCTTCTCCCGGCAATGCCTCGGCAGCCGGCGAATCCCCGATCTGAGGAGCCTGCGCCGAGAGGCAAAAGCCTGGAACCGGCGCATGAACCGCGACCATATCAAAATCAACTGGAAGTTTGACCGCAAAGCCGCCCGTCGCAAGTTCCGCTACAAAAGACAATCTTTCATGCGGTCAGGGACCTAGTCTAGCAAAGCTCTCGGAAAAACCGGAGCCGGCTTCGCGCTTGTCACATTGCATCACCGCCGACGATACGAAAGCGCATCCTCATCGCCGAAATCGGAACCCCTTACCGTTGGAGTTTGGCCCGATCGACGCGCGTAACGAGTTCAGCGCGGGGTACAGCGTGACGCGGCCCACGTTGAAGTGTCTGAAACATCAAGCGCGGAGGACGCTCTGTCCAGCCGGGACCGGGGCACCATTGGTATGCGGTCTGTTGGAGCCGTCTCGACCGGCTGGATCGGATTAGTGCAAATGAATCGGCGTGCACGGGGCGGCAATTCCGTGAGGCATGCTAAAACGATCTGCTCTAATTCCTGTTAAGATTTCCGTAAAGTCACAAAGTCTGGAGGAAGCCGTGTCAATGTGCTCTCGTCTTCTCCGCTTGGCGCTGTGCGCCTGTTTAACATTCCTGCCGCTGTGCGCGCAAACAAAGCTGCTGCGCTTTCCCGATATCCAGGGCGACAAAGTCGTGTTCACTTACGCCGGCAATCTGTGGACGGCCCCGGACGGCGGCGGTGTGGCTACTCGCCTCACAGCTCACCCCGGGGAGGAAGTCTTCGCGAAGTTTTCGCCGGATGGAAAGTGGATTGCGTTCACGGGTGAATATGACGGCGACGAGCAAGTTTACGTGATGCCGGCAACCGGAGGCGAGCCGCGTCAGTTGACGTTCTATCCGGTGCAAGTGCCCCCGCTCGTTACGCGCCGGGGCTGGGACAACCAGGTCTACGGCTGGACCAATGATGGTAAGCGCATTATCTTCCGGTCACTGCGGGATTCCTGGACCACCAGTATTAGCCGCTTGTATACGGTCTCAGTGGACGGTGGCCCCGCTGTGCCCCTACCCATGCCAGAATCGGGAGCCGGGTCATTTTCGCCGGGCGGGACGAAACTGGTGTACTCGCCGGAAGCGCGCGACTTCCGCTCCGAGAAGCGCTATTCGGGCGGCGAAGCTAACAAGCTTTATATTTTTGATATCGAAACACATGAGGCAGTAAAGATTGCCGACAACCCCCGCGCAAACCGGGACCCGATGTGGATCGGCAACAGGATTTACTTCAACTCCGACCGTGACGGGCATTTCAACCTCTACGGCTACGACGTGGCGTCGGGCAAGACCGGACAAGTAACTTTCAACAAGCAGTGGGATGTCCGCTGGCCGAGTTCGGACCGGCAATCCAGAATCGTCTATGAGCTGAACGGCGAACTTCAAGTGCTGGACCTTAAGAAAGGAGAGTCGAAGCTGATCTCCATCAAGGTGCCCGATGACGGCGTGGCACGGCGTCCATCCCGCGTTTCCGCCGCGAGCCTGATCGAGCAGGCATCCCTTAGCCCTAAGGGTGAGCGGGTGCTGTTCGCGGCGCGGGGCGACATTTTCTCGGCTCCGGCCGAGAAAGGGCCGACGAGAAATCTGACCATGACGCCAGGAGCCCATGACAAGTGGCCACGCTGGTCGCCGGATGGTTCAAAGGTGGCCTTCATCTCAGACATAAGCGGTGAAGAAGAGATATGGGTAGTGACGCAGGACGGCACATCGCCCCCGGAGCAATTAACAACGGGCGGAAAGGCCATGCGTTATGCGCCGGAGTGGTCGGCGGACAGCAGGAAGATCGCCTTCAGCGATAAAGACGGCGGCCTGTGGGTGTTGAACCTGGCCGACAAGAAACTGGCAGAGATCGCGCTATCGCGCCACGGCCGCATCACGGGCTACGTGTGGTCGCCGAGGAGCGAGTTTCTCGCGTATACCATGAACAACCCGAATGGATTTGGTTCTATTTATATTTGGAGCTCGGGCGACGGCCAAGCGCACCAAGTGACAGACGAAAACTTCGATTCGGGCGATCCCGCCTGGGATACCAAAGGGGATTACCTCTACTTCCTTAGCAAGCATGAGTTCGCGCCATTGATTTCCAACATCGAGTTTAATTTCGCGCTCACCCGGTCGACAGGAATTTTCGCGTTGGCACTTCGCAAGGACGTGAAGCATCCATTCCCGCCTGAGAGCGACGAAGTCACAATTGCCAAAGACGATACCCCGAGGGCAGACGGAGGCTCCGCCAAGGACAAGGATAAAGATCAGGACAAGGGCGAGGAGGGAAGCAAGAATCCACTGATCATCGATTTTGATGGGCTCGGTTCCCGCGTCGCCCGAGCTCCCCTGCAATCTGGTAATTACTGGGATCTCGCTGTGAAGGACGGGTATCTGCTCTATCGAACGATACCACCCTCTTACTACGGGCGGGATGCCGAAACCAGGCCAGAAGTCAAGATCTATTCGATAAAAGATCGGAAGGAAACTTTACTAGCCGAGGATGCGGCCCAATTCTGGGTCTCACGGGACGGCTCCAAAATCCTGGTGCGCCAACAGCAACCCAAACAGCCAGTGGCTTGGCTGATCATGGACGCCACTCCCACGGGAGCAGCTTCTAAGAAAACCGTGTCCACCGTCGGTCTGATGGTGGATCGCGTCCCCGTCGATGAGTGGCGGGAGATTTTCAATGAGGTCTGGAGGCGCTATCGCGACTTCTTCTATGTGCCGAACATGCACGGTTATGATTGGGAGGCGCTGCGTGAACAATACAGACCATGGCTGCCATACGTGGCCGACCGCACCGATCTGAACTACCTGATCAGTGAGATGATCTCCGAATTGACGGTGCAACACGCATATATCGCGGGCGGAGATATCCCTCTGCCGCCCCGTCCGCGCGTCGCACTGCCAGGGGCGCGATTCGAATTAGACGAGACTTCCAATCGCTATAAGATCTCGAAGATTTTCCAAGGCCAGAACGAGGAAGAGATCTATCGCGCGCCGCTTACGGAAATCGGAGTCAAGATAAGTGTGGGCGAGTATATTCTCGCGATCAATGGGCACGACCTGACAGGCGCTGACGATATATACCGTTTGTTGCGGAACGCGGCAGACAATCCTGTCCAGTTGCTGGTAAACGACAAGCCCGCAACTGAGGGCGCGCGAACCGTTTCTTACCGACCCGTAACCGACGAAACCAAGCTCATCTATCTTGACTGGGTTAATCGGAATCGGCAAAGGGTGAACGAGTTGTCAGGCGGGAAAATCGGATACCTGCATGTGCCGGATATGGGTGCGGAGGGCATCAGCGAGTTCATCAAGTGGTATTACCCGCAAATCAAGAAGGATGGGCTCATCATAGACGACCGCGCTAATGGCGGTGGCAACGTCTCGCGGATGCTGATCGAACGACTGCGCCGGAAACCTCTAGCTGCAGAATTCGGCCGAACGGAGGAAGACCCCGGCCTGTACCCCGATGGAACCTTCCTGGGGCCCATGGCGGTTCTGCTGGACGAGGATTCCGGTTCAGATGGCGACATCTTTCCCGCGATGTTTCGCGAGGCCGGGCTCGGCCCGCTAATCGGGAAACGCTCATGGGGCGGCGCTGTCGGCATCACGAACCATGGAATGTTGATTGATGGAGGAGAGGTGAACGTTCCGGAGTTCGGTTACGCGGACCTTAAGGGTGACTGGATCATTGA
>JASHRP010000005.1 GCA_030037375.1 Bryobacteraceae bacterium
GCTACGCCAAAGACATTCTGAAAGACGTTCTTCACGGCGACGTCGCGCTGGTGGAGACGGTTGCGCACACCGAATCCGCGATCCGGTTTTACGACGATCCGCACGTGATTGTGGACGTGGGCGGTCAGGATATCAAGCTGATCGTCCTCAAGAACGGCCGCGTTAAGGATTTCAAACTCAATACGCAATGTTCGGCCGGCAACGGGTACTTCCTGCAGTCGACGGCTGAGGCGTTCAATATTCCGGTGGAACAATTCGCGTCAACTGCGTTTGCCGCGCAATCGATGCCGGTATTCGGCTACGGCTGCGCGGTATTCATGCAGTCCGATATCGTGAATTTCCAGCGGCAGGGATGGCGAGCCGAGGAGATCCTCGCCGGGCTTGCGGCGGTGCTGCCGAAGAACGTGTTCTTGTACGTGGCCAGCATTCCGAATCTGGCGAACTTGGGCACGCGATTCGTTCTGCAGGGCGGAACGCAAAACAACATGGCCGTGGTCAAGGCGGAAGTCGATTTTATTCAATCGAGTTTTCGCGCGGCCGGAAAAAAGCCTGAGATCATCGTTCACGAGCACTGCGGCGAATCGGGCGCGATCGGAGCGGCGGTGGAAGCGGCGCGTCTGTGGAAGAACGGCCATAAGACATCGTTCATCGGTGTTGACGCCGTTCGCCGGATCAACTACCGGACCACGCGCAACGAGGACACGCGTTGTTACTTCTGCAAGAACAACTGCCTGCGAACGTTTATCGACGTCAATACCAGCGCCGATACCGCTTATGACAACGCGCCACGAGTGAACATCCATCAGACCGAGCCCGTGCAGCGCGGCGGGTGCGGATCGCACGGTAGCGATTCGCTGAAAGCGATTTCCCAGCCGCTCACGCAGATTCAACTCTCTGTAGGTTCCTCCGAGATCGTGAAGCTGCCGGAGCCGAAATTCCAGGACCGGAAGACCAAGGTTCCTCTGCGCGAAGGCGAGCAGCGGCTGATCATCGCTACTTGCGAGAAGGGCACAGTGGAGGATATGGAGGAGATGAAGGGCATCAAGGGAAACCTGGATGCCGTCAAGGCCAGGTACCCGAATCTGGTGGAGTGGGCCTCGCGCGAGGCGTTTCGGTTTCGCGTGACGGAGAATGCGTCCGATTCGATTCCTGAGCCGAAGTGGTGGGAGCTGAAGAAAGCCGAAATCAAGAAGCGGGCTGAATCGATGAAGCGGCGCAAGGAAGTGCGCATTGGCATGCCGCGCGTGTTCTATATGTATTCCCACGCGCAGGTGTTTAACGGCTATTTTCAGGCGCTGGGGATTCCTTCGGAGAACATCGTTTACTCGGATTACACCAGCAGTGAACTGTATCGCGCGGGCGCGAATCGTGGCGCGATCGACCCCTGTTTTCCAGCGAAGATCGGGATCTCGCACGTTCACAATCTGCTGTTCGTGAAGGGGCTGAAGAAGAAACTCGACGTGATCTTTTACCCAATGTTCGACGTGCTGCCAACGAAGCTGGTTCAGCTTCAGGGGTCGAACGCTTGTCCGACGATCACCGCGAGCCCGGAGACGGTAAAGGCGGCATTTACGAAAGAGACCGACGTGTTCGCGGATCATGGGACGCAATATCTCGATCCGATCGTCAACATGGCGGACCGGACGCTGTTCGCTCATCAGATGTTTGAAACATTCCGCGACATTCTTGGGTTGAGCATCGCGGAAAACGATCGAGCGATTCTCGCCGGGTTTGAGGCACAGGAGCAGTACGAGAAAGAGGTTCAGAAAAAGTCGCGGGCGGTTTTGGACGAACTGGAGCGCGAAGACCGGGTCGGCCTGGTATTGCTCGCGCGGGTGTATCATCACGATCCTGGCCTGAACCACGAGATTCTGGATGAATTTCAGAAGCTCGGATATCCGATCTTCAGCCAAAGCACACTGCCTTACGACGAAGACCTGCTCGACCGGCTGTTTGGCGAAGAGGTTCGCGCCGGGGAGATCAAATCCGCGCTCGAAATTCAGGATGTTTGGAAGAATAGCTACAGCGTCAGCACGAACCACAAGGTGTGGGCGGCGAAGTTCACGGCGCGGCATCCGAACCTTGTGGCTCTGGAGATGTCGAGCTTCAAATGCGGCCACGATGCGCCGATCTACGGCGTGATCGAGGGGATCATCGAGAAGAGCGGCACGCCGTATTTCTCCTTCAAGGATCTGGACGAGAATAAACCGTCCGGGTCGATCAAGATTCGCGTGGAGACGATCGACTACTTCTTGCGCAGGTACCGCGAGGATTTGGTGAAACGGCGCAAGATCGAGCGCGAGATCGACGCTGAGGTCGCGGCGCTGGGGCGACGGCTGGAGCATGAAGGCGCGGGCCGGATGCATGCCGCTGCATGCGGCGATTAGAGCGCGCTAACGCCGCTGCTTATCTCTTAAATCCGCCATCTACTGACTCGGGTCGCGGCAAAATCGCCAACCTGCGGTATGGCGTTGGGCCAGATAACGCACTACACTTCGGCCATGGCTGGCATGTGGGACCTGACGTGGGGCGTCAGCGCGGGGTTTTATGTGGTTGGGTCGCTGATTAACGGATTGATGGACCCAACGATAGGCGTAGCGCTGGTCGCAATCGGCGGGTTCAAGTTGATGCACTCCTTATGGAAACGCTACCGATCGCTGGGCGCGTAGGAGCCGCTCAGGAGATGATGCGCTTGCGAACCGCGTAGAGGATCAGATCGGCGACGGTGTGGAGGTTGAGCTTCTCCTGGAGATTGCGCCGATGAGTCTCGATGGTGTACGGGCTCACGTTCAACTGATTGGCGATCTCTTTATTTGAGTTTCCTTCCGCCACCAGTTGCAGGATCTCGCGCTCGCGCGACGTGAGTGTTTCAAACGTGTCTTCCAGGCCGCGCGCTCGAATCTCGCGGATGTAATCCTCCACCAGCATGCTGCTGATCTCGCTTCCGAAGTAGGTCTTGCCGTGGCTCACGGCTTTGATGGCCTCGATGAGATCGCCCTCGGCCGAATCTTTGAGCAGGTAGCTTCTCGCACCGGCCTTGAGCGCCCGCAAGACGTAGCCTTCGTCCGAATGCATGCTGAGCATGACGATGCCGATGCGCGGGCTTTGCGCGGTAATGCGCTGCGCCGCTTCGAGGCCGCTCAGATTGGGCATGGCGATGTCCAGAACGGCCACGTCGGGGTGCAGCGCTTCGGCCTGCTGCACGGCCTCGCGGCCGTCGGAGGCTTCCGCGACCACTGAGAGATCTTTCTGGCCCTCGAGCAGAAACCGCAATCCGCGCCGCATGACGATGTGATCGTCCGCCAG
>JASHRP010000490.1 GCA_030037375.1 Bryobacteraceae bacterium
CCGTCATCGCGCTATTCATCGGCGCTGTCCTGGAACTGGATGGTTCGCGCACACCAGCAAACTGGCGGCCCATCGGAATGCTCGCGTTGATCATGCTGCCGGTGATTCCTTGCAACGCCGTCTCGAACGTTTGGCGCGCTGTGCTGAATTCGCAAAACCGATTCGTTGCCCCAGCGATCACGGCGGTTCTTACTCCAGGGGTCATCATGGCCGCTGTTCTGGCCGCTCAAAATCGCGGCGGAGTTTGGATGCTCGCCATCGCCACGACTCTAGGTTCGGCCGGAGAGGTAGCCGTCCTCGCCTCGGCGATTCGACGCAGCGGATTCCCGATCGCGCCGCAAACCAGCCGCGCAGTCGATCTCACGCGCAGCGGCGTTTCCATCAATGCTTTCCGGAAAGAGTATGGCTACCTCGTTGCCAGTGGGGCTGTCAGCGGAGGCGCCGTAGCCATCGGGCAAATGATGGCCTCTTGGCTCGGGGCCGGCAGTGTTTCCGCGCTCAACTACGGAACTCGCCTGTCAACAGTTCTGATGTCGATCGGCCCCGCGGCTCTCGGAGTCGCCGTGCTTCCGCGCTTTTCCCAGATGGCGGCTCGCCGCGATTGGCAAGCCCTAAAAGGTTCGCTGCGCCGCCTGCTGTGGATCACGGCGACGGCGAGCGCGGCTGCGGCGGCGCTCTTCGTGCTCTTCTCCGCTCCCATCGTACGGCTCACGCTTCAGCACGGGGCCTTCACCTCAGCCGACACGGGCACGGTCGCGGCCGTGCAGCAATGGTCCCTGGTGCAGATGCCGTTCGTGGTCGGGATTTCCATTTTCATGCGGTTGTTCTCCGCGCTAAAAGCGAATCGTGTGCTGCTTCCTCTTTCGATGGGAGCCCTCATCGTCAATCTGATTCTGAATTACCCGCTGATGCATCGCTACGGCGTAGCCGGCATCTCGCTCGCGTCTTCCATTGCCCAAGCTCTGTTGTTCGCGGCCATGGCTCTTCTGGTGTTCGGTCCCACCGGCCGAAGCCTGGCAGGGGAAAATTGCTGAAATGCAGCCGATATCTCGAACACAGAACGATCCACTCGAGTACATGTTGCCTCTCCGCCTCGAGGCCGAGTACTTCCCGATGGGATTTCCGCTTCGCATCTCGACCAATTTCCAGCCCGCGCTCAACCCTGCGGCTCTAATGTGGTCGCGGTTCCCGAAGCTGTTCGATCAATCCCCCATGCGCCTGAAGATCGTAGTCAGCGGCGATTCGGCGAACTCGCTTCCCTCCGATCCCCCGGTTCTGCGCGGCCAGCAGCACTTGCTTTCGATCGTCGCCGATCGCGCCAACTTCGCGGCCGCGGATCTCGATTCCGGCTTTGCTCACATCTGCGTCTCTCGCGAAGTCGCTTCGGACCCGGCCTACTTTCGTTACCACTTCCTCGAGCCAATCGCGTACGTGCTGATCGCGGCGCGCCATATTGCGTTTGTGCACGCATCCTGCATTGCGCTGGACGGCCGCGCGGTGTTGCTCTGCGGTTCGTCCGGCATGGGCAAAACGTGCCTCGCATACGCATGCGCCCGCCGTGGCTGGACGTTTCTTTCTGGCGATGCGGTTGCCGTCGCCAATACCGGCGAATCGCATCGAATTGTCGGCCGTCCGTTCGAAATCCGGTTTCGTCACACCGCCGCGCGCCTGTTCCCCGAGCTCGCTGGATTGCCGCGCGCCCTTCGCCCGAGCGGCAAGACCGACATCGAAGCCGACCCGCGAGATCTGAACATATCGTCGATGGTCGAAGGAACGGCCAGCCATCTCGTCTTCCTCGATCGTTCGGATCAACTTGCTGCCACATCGCTCCACGGTCTTTCAGCCGAAGAAGCCCGCCGCGAGCTCGAACAAGGCATCCTATTCGGCGATCAGTCTATACGCGATCGTCAAGGGCGCACGCTCGACCGCCTCGGGCAATTGCCCGCCGCTCGCTTGCATTACTCCGACCTCAATGCCGCGGAGCTGGCTCTGCGAGAACTCGTTGGGACTGGAGCGTAGCGTGTCCAAGGCTTTGTTGACGATAGTCCGGAGTCTCCGATTCCGCAGCGCCCAGCCTTGCGATCTCCGAAACATCCGCGACGGCGAATGGCCCGGCTTGTTGCCCCTTACCGATCGCGCGCAACTCACGCTCCCATTGGGAGTCCACTGCCGCGATTACCTGCCCGAATCGGTTCGCCGCCGCATCGACGGCAATCTCGCCAACAATGCAATCCGCCAGCAGCGAATCGCCGGGACCTACCAGCGAATCGCTTCCGCATTGTCATCTCGGGGCATCGAGTTCATGGTCCTCAAGGGGTTTTCGCACCACCCTCTCTATTGCCCCGACCTGCGTTACCGCCCGCAATACGATCTCGATCTGTATTGCCCGCCGGATCAAATCGAGAAAGCCTATGCGGCCCTCATGATGCTGGGGTATGAGCCGTTCGGTCGCACCGGAAGAACCGTGCTCGACCATCTTCCGCCTTTAATTCTCAAAACCGGCTGGCGGCCGAAGGACGATTACTACGATCCCGACATCCCGATCACGCTCGAAGTTCACTTCCGCTTCTGGGACGCCGCAACTGAGCGCTTCGATGTTTCGGGGGCCGGTCGCTTCTGGGATCGCAGACAGACCCGCTCGGCCGCCGAT
>JASHRP010000491.1 GCA_030037375.1 Bryobacteraceae bacterium
GTGCTGCGCGGCGAAATGAGCCTGGTGGGGCCGCGGCCGGAGCGGCCGTGCTTCGTCGCGGACTTGGCCAAGGTAATTCCGTTCTACAACCTGCGCCAGTATGTGAAGCCCGGTATCACCGGTTGGGCACAGGTGAAGTACGGCTACGGAGCATCGGTCGAGGACGCCCATCAGAAGCTCGAATACGACATTTACTACGCAAAGCATCGTTCGCTGCGCTTCGATTTGGGCATTCTTATCAAGACCGTGAAGATCGTGCTTTTAGGACGCGGACGATGACGGTGGAGGAAACAGTTTTGATAGGGAATGTTCCTAATGCGGGGACTTTCGCGCGGCGACATTCCGGGGAAGGAGGGCCATCATGCGCTTAATTCGTACTCTTTGGGGAAAGGGCTCATCTCACGCCAAGCTATGCGTTCTTGCAGCCACGTTTCTTGGAGGCTCCGTGTATCCCGCGTGGGGTCAGAACATCAACACCACGGCTGGGGACGGAACTCCCGCGTTCTTCGGCGACGGAGGCCCGGCCACGCTCGCCGCACTAAATTTGATGAAGGGCTTGGCGTTCGATTCCTCGGGGAATCTCTACATCGCGGACACGGAGAACTTTCGTGTCCGGGAAGTAAATAGCACCGGAAACATCAGCACCTTGGCGGGCAACGGCTCCAATGCCTATTCAGGCGACGGCGGCGCCGCGACCAGCGCAGCGCTGAGCGACGTGATGGCCGTGGCCGTGGACTCGGCCGGAAACGTTTATATCGCGGATGCGAGCAACCGGCGCATCCGAAAAGTGACTCCCGCTAAGATCATTTCGACCATCGCGGGCACCGGCACTCAAGGCTACACGGGCGATGGCGGAGCCGCGGTGAACGCGGAACTAGGCCGTCCCGTTGCCCTCATGTTCGACCCGTCCGGAAATCTCTATTACGTCGATAGCGTCAATGCCGTCGTCCGCAAAATCTCAACGAGTGGGACCATCACCACGGTCATCGGAAGTGGAGTTACCGGTTATTCGGGCGATGGCGGCTCAGCGACTGCGGCGAAGCTCGCGTTTCCGCTCGGAATCGCGATGGACGGGTCGGGCAACATCTATGTGGCGGACGCCAACAACAACGTGGTTCGAAAGGTTACCGCGGGCGGGATCATTTCCACATTCGCCGGCAACGGCGCGGGAAAATACGCCGGCGACGGCGGGCCTGCTACCTCCGCGTCCTTGAACATCCCCTCCGATGTGGCTGTCGACGCTTCCGGTAACGTGTACATCGCCGACTCCGGGAACAATCGCGTCCGCGAGGTTAGCGGCGGGATCATCACCACAGTGGCGGGAACCGACACCAACGGGTTTTCAGGCGACGGAGGACCCGCTGTCGACGCAGTGCTGAACTACCCCTGGGGATTGACAACCGATCCGGAGGGAAATGTTTATATCGCCGACCGGGTAAACAACCGCATCCGCGAGATCCAGTCGGGCACGCCTCTTGGCGCCATCAGCTTGCGTGCCAACAGCCCGGTTGTCAACGGAGCTAGCTTCGCCTCCAATGTCGCAATCGCACCGGGAGCGATTGTCTCGATTTTCGGCTCGAACCTCGCGACCGGAACGGCCAGTTATACCACCGCCCCGTTGCCCGACGTTTTGGGGCAGACCAGCGTGACCTTCAATGGCACGGAAGCTCCACTGTTCTATGTCTCGGCAGGTCAGATCAACGCTCAGGCGCCATTCAATCTCTTGCCGGGAACAGCTTCTATCCAGGTGACGCGCGGAACGCAGACTAGTAGCACGAACGCATCGGTCGCGTCCTTTTCGCCCGGAATCTTCATTATCGATTCCAACAACTCAGGCGCGTTCCTGAACGCAAGCACCTACGCAACAATCAGCAGCGCCTTGCCGGCCATGCCCGGCAGCTATGTGGCGATCTATTGCACGGGACTCGGTGCCGTGAACCAGACCATCGCCTCTGGCGCGATCGCGCCGACAACCAATCCGGCGCAGACGATTACGTCGCCGACGGTCACGGTGGGCGGCAAGAATGCGCCCGTAAGCTTCTCAGGCCTCGCGCCCGGGTTCGTGGGGCTGTATCAGATCAACATCGTGGTGCCGGCGGGACTGACCGCGGGGCCGCAGCCGGTTCAGATCTCTATTGGGGGCACGCTCAGCAATTCAGCCACGATGTACGTGGCTCAGTAAGGCCCTCCTCGCGAGATGAGTCGATATGGCGACCGCAATCTTTTGGACGGCGCTGGCGTGCATCGTCTACGTATACGCCGGGTATCCTCTGGTACTCGTGCTGTGGCGAAGGCTTGCGCGGCGCACGATTCAAAAGCGCGACTGGGAACCGTCCGTAAGCCTGGTGATCGCCATGCATAATGAGGCCGCCAATGTCCACGCCCGACTGCGGAATTGTTTCGATCTGGACTATCCGCCCGACAAGTTGCAGATCATCGTCTCGCTGGACGCGCCGAGCGATGACACCGAAGGTCTGGCACGTGCTTGCGCGGCGGATCGCCCGGCCGAGCGGATACAAGTGCTTAGGTCTCCCGTGCGGCAGGGCAAGGCTGCGGCGATCAACCGGGCCATGGCGGTTGCCCAAGGCGAAATCGTAGTCTTTGCCGACGCCCGCCAGCAATTCGATCGTCGCGCGGTGCGCGCGCTCACCGCCAACCTCGCCGATCCCACGGTTGGCGTGGTTTCCGGTGAGCTGATCCTCCTCGATTCCCGCGGACAAGAAGCGGGCGATGGAGTCGGCTTGTATTGGCGTTACGAGAAAGCGCTCCGGCTGATGGAGGCGAACATTCACTCCGTTCCTGGCGCTACCGGCGCTATTTACGCCGTTCGCCGGGAGCTGTTCGATCCGCTTCCCGAGGGCACCGTGCTGGACGACGTTCTAACCCCGATGCGTGTGGTGCTGAAGGGCAAACGAGTGGTTTTCGAACCGGAAGCGCGGGCATTCGACAAAGTTAACGACAGCCCGAAGTCGGAATACGTCAAGAAGCGCCGGACGCTGATGGGCAACTATGAACTGCTGACCCTGTTGCCGCAACTGCTGTTGCCCTGGCGCAATCCGATCTTCGTGCAATTCGTTTCGCACAAGGTAGGGCGTCTGCTGGTCCCGTATTGCCTGGCGGCGCTATTGATCTCGAATTTATTCTTGCGGAGGGGCTTTTATCTAATGGCTTTGGCCGCGCAGGTCTTGTTCTACGGATTGGCCTGCGCCGGCTGGGCATTTCCTCCGCGTAACGCTCATCCAGAAGCTGAGGAGACCGCATGACCCACATACTCCACAAACTCACCCAGGTTCCCTACACGTTCGTACTCATGAATTGGGCCGCGCTCGCGGGACTTTATCACTTCGCGCGAGGCCACGAAGGTTACTGGAATGCGCCGCAGGCTCATCGCACCTCGGCCGCACACAGCCTAACATGAGCAGCCTAGCGGCGGTACTCAGTCCTGAAGCCGGGGTGTCCGCGCGCGAGCTGCGCGTGGAGACAGTGTCTTCCTTTTCGTCGTTCCTCGCCCTCGA
>JASHRP010000052.1 GCA_030037375.1 Bryobacteraceae bacterium
TGTAAGGGGGGACCGGCGGGAAGCTCCTCCGAGCGGTCCCTCGTCTGCCCAAGGAACCGTCTCACTCCCCGCCGGCTGTCAGCGGTGTTTTTTAATCGACTCTGTTTTGTTCTTGCAGTTCCAAGCATACTGGAGCGATGCCGCAAAACCGTGAAAGACGCGTTGAGTTTTCGTTGAGATCGCATAGTACTAAGCTGAGCCTGGGGTGGGCTGTATAATCGTCGGTAAGCAAGCGGCTTTTGCCCGATGAAAATTTTTCCTCCCTTCCGGTTGGATCCGGACAACCAGTGCCTGTGGCGCAATGAGGAGCGCATCCTTTTGGCTCCGAAGGTGTTCGCGATCCTCGATTATCTGGTCGGGAACGCCGGGCGGCTGGTCAGTCAGGAAGAGATCCTGGACGGACTATGGAAGGATACCTTCGTGCAGCCGGAGGTGCTGCGTAAGTACATTCTCGAAATTCGCAGGGCGTTGGACGATCCACCCAAGAATCCGCGTTTCATTGCAACATTTCCGAAGAGAGGCTACCAGTTCATCGCGCGAGTGTCGGACGGCGCCATCAGTTCCATTACCTCGGGTGGGTCCGATCCGCACGCGCACTTGAACGGGGTCCCGGCCGGGAAAAGCCTGGTCGGCCGAAACTCGGCGATGGGAGAGCTCAATCGCAGCCTGGAATCGGCACTCCGGGGGCACCGGCAGCTCATTTTTATCACCGGGGAGCCGGGTATCGGGAAGACCACGCTCGCCGATGCCTTTCAGGCCGATTGTGAAGCTCGGGGGTTGATTGTGGCCCGCGGCCAGTGCATGGAGGGTTTCGGCGGAAAAGAGGCCTACTATCCGGTGCTGGATGCCTTGGGTCAGTGGATGCGGGGGCCCGATTCGGAAGCCGTGGTGGAAACGCTGCTTCGGCTGGCGCCCACATGGCTGGTGCAATTTCCCGGAGTGGTCCGGCCGGAGAGCCGCGCAGCGTTGCAAACCGAGATTCTGGGAGCAACCCGCGAGCGCATGGTTCGCGAGTTCTGCGAGGCTGTGGAGAATCTCGCGGCGCAGCGTCCGGTGGCGTTGATTCTGGAGGACCTGCACTGGGGCGATAGTTCTACCTTGGATCTGATCTCCGCGCTGGCGCGCCGACGCGGGATGGCGAAGCTGATGCTGGTCGCGACATACCGCCCGGTGGAGGTGATTCTTTCGGGAAGCCCGCTGCGGAAGTTAAAGCAGGATCTGTTAATGCACCGATTGTGCCGCGAGATCGCATTGGAGCGGCTGACGCAAGCCGAAGTGGAGGAATTTCTCGCGGCAAGATTTTCCGACAGCGGGTTGTCCAAGCTGCTGGCGGCGCCGATCCATCGAAGGTCCGATGGCAACCCGCTGTTCATGGTCGCGTTGGTGGACCAGCTCGTGGAAAAAGGGTTGATTCGGGAACAGCAGGGGCGATGGCTGGTGACGGAACGGATCGACCGCCTGGATCCCGACCTTCCAGAAACGCTGCGCCAAATGGTGGAGACGCAGATTGAGCACCTCGGCGCGCATGAGAAGAGCGTGCTTCGCGCCGCAAGCGTCGCGGGCCAGCGCTTTTCTGCCTGGGCCGTGGGCGCGGCCCTGGGCGAGGAACCGAATGTGGTCGAGGAGGCTTGCGAAAACCTGACGTCCCGCCAGCAGCTTCTGCGGCCGTGCGGCGCCCAGGAAATCGCCGGCGAGCCGGCTTCCAGCCAGTACGAGTTCCGGCACTTCGTCTATCGCGAGCTTCTTTACGGACAGTTGCCGCCGGGCCAGAGAGCGCAATTTCATCTCAAGATCGCCATGCGAATGGAGGGTTTGATCGGCAACGGGGACCGGCCGCGCATGGAATTGGCGTTCGCGGGCGAACTGGCGTCCCATTTTCAATCCGGGCGCGATTATCAGCGAGCCATCCGTTATCTGATCCTGACGGCGGGGAACGCGCAACGCCGCTACGCCCATGCGGAAGCCGTGGGGTTGCTCCGGCATGCCCTCGACCTTCTGCCGAACATTGCGGTGGATTCCCGCACCGCGCTCGAAATCCAGATCCTGGAGCGCATCAGCGACGCGCTCTACGCTCAGGGAGAACTGGAGCAATCGGGTGAGATCGATCAAAGCGTGGCGGACCTGGCCGCGCAGGCCGGTCTTAAGGCCGCGCACGTGAACGCGCTGACGCGGCTGGCTCGCATCCTCGCTTTTCGCGATCCGGAGCGCTGCGTGGCTCTCTGCGAGCGCGCGCTGGAGGTGAGCCGCGCTTATGAGGATCCGCTGCTCGAGGCGCGCACGGAGATGCTGACCGCCAGTTGGCGTATCGTAACGCATGGATGGAGCGCCGCTGATGGCCGCATCGGGGAGTCCGCGCGAGATCGCATTCGCGCGCTGAGCAACGGAGCTCCCGCGTATTACGAAATCCTCTTCGCGCACGTGGAGTGCGCCATGGGCCGTTACGAAGATGCGTGCCGCACCGCGCAGGAGGGCATCGCCAGTTCCCTCCAAACCGACAATCTGGTGGTGTATCTTTCGGCGCATTCCTCCCTGGCGCATGCGCTGCTTCACCTGGGGAAGTGGGGCGACTTGCTGCGGGTTATAGGGGCGGCGCAAAATACGGTGGAAAAGAACGGCAACGCTCCTTGGCGCGGAATTTTTCAGGCGCTGCTGGCATGGCTTAAATTTCAGGCATGCGATTTCGAGGGCGCCGGAAACCTCGCGGATGCTCTGCTCGCGAGCCACACGGAAGATCCGGCGGGCCAGGTTCGCACTATGGCCATGGTTACCCGCGGGTTCACCTTCCTATCCTCCGGCGCGCAGGAGCAGGCGGTGGAAATCTTAGGCAAAGTGTGCACCCGGCAACTGCGCCCGCGCTTTTTCATGGATTGGTACTGGCGCATGATCGCGAGGTTGGGCCTCTGCCATGCCATGCTGAACCAAAACCGGGACGAGGAAGCATCGATGGAAGCTGCGGCCGTCGCCGAGGCAATTCGTGCCACCGCGGACCCGGCGCTCAAAGCCGCGGCCCGGCAGCTGGAGGCTCGAATCGCGGTGCGCCAAAAGGACTGGGATCGGGCGCGCGGCGCATTGGAGCAGGCATTTTCATCACTCCGCGACAGACCGGTACCGTCGATCATGTGGCGTCTTCATGCCACGGCGCTGGATTTATACTGCAAGACTGGCGATAGCGCCGCAGCAGCCGACCATCGCGCCCGGGCGGCTTCGCTCGCGATGGAGCTGGCCCGTTCGATTCCAGCCGACGAGCCGTTGCGCGCGATATTTGCCGGCTCGGAGGCGGTGCGCTCGGTAACTGGCGATACTCCTAACGCGATCGGATGACACAGGAGGGCGGATGAAGCTGCTGCTGCGCTGGATCATTACCACTCTGTCGCTATTTGTGGCGGCGGAGCTGGTTCCAGGAATCCGCGTCGGACATGACGCATGGGCGGCATTCGCGGTCATGGCGATCATCCTGGGATTGGTCAATGCCATCATCCGTCCGATCCTGAAGTTGCTTTCTTGCCCGCTGATCATTCTGACACTGGGATTATTTTCGCTGGTGATAAACGGCGTGACGCTGTGGCTCGCGTCCGCCATCGCGGTGGACTGGTTCCACGTGGGATTCTACGTCGACGGCTTCCTGCCGGCGTTTTTGGGCGCGATTATTGTCAGCCTCGTTTCCGTCGTGCTGACCGCGATCCTGCGCGACGAGCTGAATTAAGGAGCCTTGCAGGAGAAATTCGCTGCGTCGTCCGTGCTGCCCGAGCCCTTGTACACCGCGGTTTGCGGATAAGGGCACAACGGCCGGGTGCGATCGGTCTGACCGCGCGTGGCGTGCGACGCCGGGATTTGAGCCGGGGCCTTGCCTTGCTCGACCCAATCCGCCAACGCGGCCATTGCGTTGAACGTGCTGGTTCCATCGCCGCCCGCGCAGTGCCCCATCCCGGGAACCATGAACAGGCGAATCGAGCTCTCGGCTTTCTTCGCGCCACCGGCCTTCTCCTCGATGTTCTTGTAATACTCGACGCTGAACATCGGTGGAATTCCCGGGTCGGCCCAGCCGTGATACATAACCAGTTTCCCGCCGTGCGAGAAGAACGGCCGCAAATCCGCATCGCCGGAATCCATGAAGGAACCGATCGCTTTTTCCGCAGCCGGCACATCCTTCTCTGGATTCAGCGTGTGGTAATCCCATTTCGGGTCTTTGAAGACGAGATACTGGTACGTATCCAGCGCGATGCCCAGCGGTTGCGGGCCCGAAAGCGAGGCCCATCCAGCTTCGCTGCCTGGTTCGAGTCCCCACAGAGCCCCTTTGCCCGCACGCGTACCCGCGTAGGTCTTCTTCGCGGTATCGACCTGCGCGGCGGTAAGGCAGGAAGGCTCGTCGGCGCCCTTGCATTCGAGAACTTTCGGATCGAAATGGCATCGCGTCGGATCTTCGATCACCCGATCCTTCACGCCATCGAGAGCATCACAGGCTGCAAGCGCTGCGTCATGCAGAGCCGCATACTTACCCGGGGGAATGTAGCTGGCGTCGCTCGAATGCGCGACCTGGCCGGCATAAAGCTGCGCGGCATGAACGCGGCTCGCCACAACATCGGGATCGCCCGCGATAATGCCGTCGTAGTCATTGGGGTATCGCTGGGCTTCCGTCAGAGCCTGCCGGCCGCCGGTGGAGCATCCGTTAAAGTAGGAATGCTTCGGGGCCTGGCCGTAGAAGCCGGCCGTGATCGCTTTGGACGCGATGGTCATCTCATGCACGGCTCGATAAGCGAAGTCGTTGAGTTTCTCCGGATGATCGACCACGAAAGTGACGCTGCCGCCCGTATGGCCGGTATCCGTGCTTGCAGTCGCGTAACCGGCGGCGAGAGCAGTGCCCATTGCGGCATAGCCAATAGAACCTGCCCAAGCCCCGTTGCCGACCGATTCGAGATTGCCGTTCCAGTTAGTGGCCGGCATCCAGACTTCGATCTTGATTTCGGAGTCGGAAGTGGGCGTAAGAGTAGCCGCAACACGGCAGAACGCGGGCAGACTCGCGAATGCGTTGCCGCGCCCGTTTCCGCGGCCGCCGGGTTGCTGAAATGCGCCGGCAGCTACCGTTCCGGCTGCTGTTACGGTCCCGCCCTTCATCGCGAGCGAACTCAGGCTTTCGCAGGACGCCGCGCCTCGGACCGGAATGCCGACAGTAACCAAAAGCGCCCAGAGGGCGCTACTTGGCTTTGCAAGAGAAATTCGCGGCATCGTCGGTGCTCCCGTTTCCGTTGTAAACGGCTACTTGAGGATAGGGGCAGAGTGGCCGGGTCTTGTTGCCCATCGCCGTCGACGCGACGATCTTCTCGGGCGCCTTCTTTTGCTCCACCCATTGTTCCAAGATCGACCGCTTGTCGAACGTATCGGTGGCTCCAGCGCCGCCCCCGCAGTGGCCCATCCCGGGCACCATGAACAGTCGATAGTTGTCCATTACCTTGCTCGCGCCGCCCATCTTATCGAGAACGCTCTTGTAGTATTTCGGGCTGTTCCCCGGTGACATCTGCTGATCCGCCCAACCGTGGTACTGCAGGATCTTGCCGCCGCGATCGAAGTACGCCTTCAGATTCGGATCCATGGCGTTCATTACACCGCCGGCGGCCTTGACCGCTGCCGTCACGTCGGAATCGAAATTAAGGGTCTTATAATCCCAGTCCGGATTCTTGAAAACGAAGTACCTGAAGTAATCGACTCCGACGCCAAACGGATTCGCGCCAACTTGTGTGCCCCAGCCGAGTTCGCTGCCCGGCTCCAGCCCAGGGAAGACGAGTTCCTTTGTACGCGGATTGATCACACCGGAGTAGACCTTGCGGGCAGTGGCGACTTGCGCTGCAGTGAGGCAATCGTTCGAATCGGCGCCGCCGCATTGGATGCTCACCGGATCGAATTTGCACACCTCCGGATTCTCGATCACTCCGTCCTTCACGCCATCCAGCGCGTCGCAAGCATCTAGAGCGGCCTTATGGATAACTGCATATTTCGCCGCCGGGATCGCGCTGCCTTCGGTTTCATGGGTTGCCTGTCCCATCCACACCGAGCCGAGGGCACGGCCGACCAAATCGTTCACCGGCGTGCCGGCGATGATGCCGTCGAAATCTCCGGGGAACATCTGCGCTTCCTTCAATCCCTGCCTGCCGCCGGACGAGCAACCATTCCAATACGAATACTTCGGAGCCTGCCCATAGAACGCCTGAATGATTGCCTTGCTCTTCAGGGCCAGCTCATGCACCGCTCGATAGCCGAAGTCGACCTGCTTCTCGGGATGATTTAGCGCGAAACTGGCGCTGCCGCCCTCATGGCCGGTGTCGGTCATCGACGCCGCGTAGCCCAGCCGCATGGCCCCGGCGAGCGCGTTCTGAGTGATCGAGCCGTTCCACCCGCCATTGCCTTCGGCTTCAAATTTGTTATTCCACCCCGTGGCCGGCATCCACAACTCCATCCTGATGTCGGAATCGGCGGATGGTTTTATCGTGGCGGTGACGCGGCAGAATGCGGGGAGATCGGCGTACGTATTGCCGCCGCCCTTGCCTTTTCCGCCTCTACCCGTCTCGGCCGGGGTGAAGGCGCCCGCCGCGACTGCTTCCGCCGCGGTGATGGCCGTGTCCGGCAGCTTGAGCGAGCTTAGACTCTCGCACGAGGCGGCGACGGCGGCCGAGGCGCACATCAGCGCCAGAGCGGCGATCAACAGCGTCTTAACGAACGCGGCACGTGAAGTTTTGCGCATCATCGGTACTCCCCTTTCCGTTGTAGACTGCAACCTGCGGGTACGGGCACAGCGGGCGAGTTCGATCGACCTGTCCGTTCGACACGTGCGAGGCCACGATGCGATCCGGAGCCGCGCCGCTCTCCACCCACTGCTCCAAGGCCGTGAGCATATCAAAATTGCTGGGTCCGTCGCCGCCCTGGCAATGATTCATGCCGGGAGCCATGAACAAGCGGTAGGAGCTCGCGACATTGGCGATCGGCTCCGAAGGGGGCGCGGCCGTTCTCTCCTTGTTGGACTTCCCGCCCTTTTCGTTTTCGAATCGAGGGGGCTCGCCCTTCTCTGTTTCCGCGGCTTTGCTCTCCTCCGCCATGGCCTTCTCGACGCTGAGGTAATAGTTAACGCTGTTCATCGGCGCGATG
The DNA here is from genome assembly GCA_030037375.1 of Bryobacteraceae bacterium. Classification (GTDB taxonomy): domain Bacteria; phylum Acidobacteriota; class Terriglobia; order Bryobacterales; family Bryobacteraceae; genus Palsa-187. The sequence goes on from JASHRP010000052.1 coordinate 7,135, forward strand.
AGCTGGTCATTCCAGCCGTGATACTGAATCAGCTTTCCGCCGTGTTCAAAGAACGTTTTGAGGTTGGGATCGGTGGCGTTGTTGACTTTGCTGTCGGCGATATCCGCAAGCGCAACGTCGCCGTCGAAGTTCATGGTCTTGTAATCCCAATCGGGATTCTTGAACACAACGTACTTGAACTCATCGGTGGCGAATGTAGTAGGCGTCGGGCCGGCGACGAACTGCGACCAGCCGAGCTCGCTGCCCGGCTCAAATCCGGGATAGATCTCCTGCTTTGTGCGCGGGTTCCTCAGGGGCGAATAGATTTTCCGCGCGGCTTCCACTTGCGCGGATGTTAGGCACGCG
>JASHRP010000492.1 GCA_030037375.1 Bryobacteraceae bacterium
TTCAACAGTTGCTTCGTCGAGAGCGTGGATACCGACGGTTGAGCATCCGCGTGCGGAGTCAGCTTCTTTCGAAAAGCTCCTGCCAGGTTTCATCAAGCGAAGTCCAGCGGTAAGGTTCCTGCCAGCAGGCGACCATTTCGGGTACGTGCAGCATGCCGTGGCCTTCCACGCACACCAGCTCGGTACCGGCCCAATCGAGCAGCAGGCAGCCCGAACAACCCACGTGCTGGGCCATGCCGAGCCGCTTCAGGCAGACGCGGCATCGTTGCCGCTGGTCCCATAGGGACCAGGCGAGAACTCCAGCAGAGGCCATGACGAACAGCCACGCCGAAATCGCCAGGAACTGGTCGGAGCCGCCGAGCATGGTGATGGACGATGCGCGCGTGAACTCAATCCCGAACAGAAAAACGGCGAGCAGCGATAACATCGATTTGGCCACAAAGAACGCAACCGCCGCCGGATTCCACTTGGGCATTCGTAAATGTAAAGAGGGAACAAGAATTAGCGTCGCGACGAACAGGCAGGTGAGAAACAGCGCGAAAACGGAGCGCACGCGGCCGGCGACGCCGGTCAATTCCACTACGCTGTCCCATCCGTCTTCGCCGTGTTTCTGCAAAATCGCAGCGAGCTCAGCCTCGGCTTCGCTCGGTGAAGCATCGGCGGCAAGCCGGGCAACAACGCCGGTGTGAGTCTTCGGGCTAGGCGTTCCCATGCGCCAAACCGAAATTCGAGGCGAAAGGAACCAGAATCCAGGCTCGGTCACCGCAGCGACGCGGCAGGCTTTTCCGTTGATGGCAACCGTGGTCAGGCCTTTGAGGCTTCTCCAGAAATCGTAGCTGACCACCACGCACTCCCCGGGACCAGGCGCGCAACGGAAGGCGTCGCGATCCATCCAATGGCCCGTGGCCGTTCTTGCTCCCAGTACGTAGAAAAAATCTTCGCTCACGCTCGCGACGTCCGGCGACTCCCAGAGATAAGTCGCGATTCCATCGAGCGTCCGGCTGTCGGACCGCCACCACTCAACGGCGCGGCCAGGCAGCGCGGATCGCGTCGACACTGTTGACGATTGCGCGATGGTTTCGATTCTCGACGGATCCCGATACGCAAGCGGCAGCACCGCCATCCGCGTCATCGGCAGCATGCCGCTGGAAATCGCGATCAGCACCAGAATCGCGGTGAGCGAGCCGAGACAGAACCACGGCGATTGCATCAGCCGCCGCGTGCGCTTGGGATTCCAGAAGTCGCGTTGCTGCCATAGCGCATCCCGGAACGCTCCGCTCGCGAAGGCGAAAGACTCGGCTTCGCCGGCGTGAGTGCGCGCATAGTGAAGCTCGGCGAGCCATTCCTTAATCCATTCCTGGCGCCGTTCAGAAGGAACCAGCAGGCCGGCGATCCTGATCATGACCGCCGGCGGGATTACGGAATCCGGCCGGATCATGATGAGACTCCTTTGACGTGCTGCAACAGCGGGTAGCGCTCCACGGCCTTGGTCAGCGTCTTCTCGCCGGCGGCAGTGAGCTTGTAGTACTTGCGCGCGGGCCGCTGCTCAGCGAGCGCTTTGCTTTCCTTTTCCCAGGTGGAGTGAATCAACCCGATCTGCTCCAGCCTCCGCAGGGCCGGATAGACAGTGCCGCTGGGCAGGCCGGTGGCCTCCATTACGTCGAAACCGTAGCGGTAACCCGCTCCGATGGTTTGCAGAATCAGCGCCGAAGTGTGGGTGAGCTTAACATCGTCAGCCATAAGTCCAGGGCCTCAGTATACACAATTCTGTTGTAGATTTCTACATAGGGTGCTAGAATCGAACCCGTCGGAGATAGGATGCCATGCTGGAAGTTCGAAATCTAACGAAGAGCTACAACCGGATTCCCGCGGTGGATGGCGTGAGCTTCTGCATCCGGCCGGGCGAAATTCTTGGCTATCTGGGGCCGAATGGAGCGGGTAAGTCGACCACCGTGAAGGTGCTGATGGGGTTGATCGATCCGACCACGGGCGAGATCCAATTCAACGGCCGCGACGTGCGCGGCGATTGGCCCGGCTTCCTGAAGCATGTCGGCTACGTTCCGGAGGAACCGCATCTCTATCCCCAGTTGAGCGGCCGCGAGTATCTGCAATTGGTCGGGCGGCTGCGCGGGATCCCGCGAGCGACGCTCGAGCCGCGCATGGACGAAATGTTCCGTTTGTTTGGGCTATGGGAGGATCGGCACTCGCGATTGTCGTCCTACTCGAAGGGCATGCGGCAGAAGGTGCTGATATCGTCCGCACTGCTAGGCAATCCCGATGTGCTGGTGCTCGACGAACCGTTTTCGGGGTTGGATGTCAATGCAGCGATCATGCTGCGGACGTTAATTCGCTCTCTGGCGGACGAGGGCAAGATGATCCTTTACAGCTCGCATGTGCTGGAGGTGGTGGAGAAGGTTTGCTCTTCCGTCGTCATCCTGCGGAAGGGCAAAGCCGTGGCGCAGGATCGCATTGAGCGGCTGCGCGATCTGCTGAGCCAGTCCTCGCTCGAAGGCGTCTTCACGCAGCTCACGGAGCAGGAGGACCCCGCTAAAAGAGTGCAGGGGATTCTGGCAGCGATGAAAAACTAAGCTCATGGGCCTTGCTTTCCTCCTCTTGCTTATCGTCTTCCTGATCGGATCGCGCGGCGCAACCGGCGAATTCTTCGAAGGGGTGCGTCGAACGATCCACGACTGGCTGGAGGAAACGCACAGCTCCGGGTTCGAGCTGCGCCGCCACTTCCTGAGGCGCTTCTTCGACAGCGAACTAATCTCCGATCCCGACCAAGCCAAAGTGGTCGCAGGCGGCATCCTTGCGATCATTCTCTCGATCAGCGTCATGGATACACAGGCGTACTTCCACAAGTACCTCTACCTGGACGGACTGCCGGCGCCTCGTCCGTTTCAACTCGCGATGCTTTCGGATTTTCTGTTTCTGATCACATTCACCATGGTCGTCGTGGCGCTATTGACCGTC